>CAZPZL010000125.1:0-7286 GCA_964590925.1 uncultured Granulicella sp. | reverse complement strand
CCGCAACGGTTGACGGAAAGCTGGCCTGCGAGGCCACCGTCATGTGTGCCATGACCGACCGCAAACCGCCCGTATCCGCACCCACCGGAGCATAGACTCGTGAGCATTCATCCTACCGCTATCATTGCCGATGATGCCGTAGTCCCTGACTCGTGCAGCGTGGGTCCGTTCTGCACCATTGGCTCCAACGTCGTCCTGGGCGAACGATGTACGCTCATCTCACACGTTGTCCTTGACGGCCATCTGACCCTCGGCGACGACAACACGATTTACTCATTCACCGCCATCGGTGTCGCGCCGCAGGATCTTAAGTACCACGGCGAGCCAACGCTCTGCGTCCTTGGAGATCGCAACACCATCCGCGAGTCGGTGACGATCTCGCGCGGAACTATAGGTGGAGGTGGTGTAACCCGTCTCGGCTCCGACTGCCTCATCATGGCCTACGCCCACATCGGCCACGACTGTGAGATCGGCGACGGATGCATTCTGGCCAACGCGGCTACTCTGGCTGGTCACGTTATTGTGGAGGAGTTCGCTGTCGTTGGAGCGCTCTGCCCGGTGCATCAGCACTGTCGCATCGGTCGCTACTCGTACATCGGCGGCGGAACGACGATTACGCAGAATGTTCTGCCGTACTCTCTCACCTGCATTGAGCGCAACAACCACGCCTACGGGCTGAACAAGGTCGGGCTGGAGCGTCGCGGCTTCACGCCTGCGCAGCTCAAATCCCTCCGCCAAGCCTATCGCCTGCTACAGGCCTCCAAACTGAACACCACTGACGCGCTAGCCGCTATTCGCACCACTCTACTCCCCACAGACGCAACCGACACCGAGCACGTCGCCTACCTCGCCGACTTCATCGTCGCGAGCCACCGCGGCATCATCAAGTAGACTCCAACCATTCTTTATGGCTGTTTCTACATGTAGTTCAGTAGCTCTTCCGCGATGAGGCTTTGGCGGATGCGGCGGGTGCCATGTACCGAGTGGCGAAGGTAAGGAAGGTGGCGAAGCTGGGCTGCGGATTGTGTCCGCCGGAATGCTGAACGAAGGCGAGGTCGCCGGCGAGGAGCGGGGTGCCGACGGGCGGGAAGGCGTCTGTGGGGCCGGAGTCGTTGCCGAGGGGCTTCTTGCCGAGCAGTCTGTAGACAGGTTCTGCGGCGACCTCAGCGATGAAGGTGCCGCGAGTATCGGCCCAGCCATCTCCCCCTTCCAGAGTGCCACCGTCGATGAGAATCGGGCGCGGGGCGCAGAGGGCGATAAGCTCGTGCATGTCGACGGGCATGTCGGCTGGTGTGACCTCTTTGGGCGAGAGCGCGGCGTACTTCAGATAGTTACCGCCCATCCAGTGATACTCTCCGGTGCCAGCTATGTTCTCGATCTGCTCGCCGTAGCGTCGACGGGCAAGGTTGGCCCCGCCGGCTCCAGAGGAGCTGATATAGGCAACGGAAAAGCGGGGTTCATAGGCCATGGCGACCAGGGCAGCCTTACCGCGGCGCGAGTGGCCTTCGATGGCAACATGGTGAGCATCGACTGATGGGTCAGTTTCAAGGTAGTCCATCAGGCGCGATGCTCCCCAGGCCCATGCACGCAGAACGCCCCAGTCTTGCAGTTTGCGCGGTTGGCCGTGATTGCAAAGGCCAATGATGCCTTGAGTGAGGCCAGCACCGTTATCGGCCTGAAAGGTGCCGTGGTAGAGCAGAGCAAAGCCCCAACCCTTGGCAAGTACCTGCTGTTGGATGGGAGGGCCAATCTCAGGCGCAGCAGGTCTGGGTGCGGCGGCGGTTACGACCGGGCGCGGCGGCGGAACAGGATAACCTGCGGGGTAGCCCCCGTTTAGCTCCATGACAACGGGGATGGAACCGTGCACGCTAGCGGGAAGGATGAGGTCGGCTACGATGTTGACCGTGATGGCAGGATAGGCGGAGTTGTCTACGTGGCCAACAAGGTGTTTGGTGATGGTCGCGATGCCATGGTCGGCCCCCTGAGTGGTGGAGACCACCTCCCAGTGAACGACGGGAACATTGGCCGGGACGCGACCAAGAATTTCGCGGTCAAATATTTCGACCAGCTGCGGACGACGCTCGGTCCACCAGAGCTTGGCAGTCTTGACGGGCTTGCCGTTGTTCAGGAGCAACGGGTCGGGCAGATTGGGCCAAGGGTTGGCTTTGGATTCGTCCCAGTTGACCGGGTGTGTACTCTGACCGTTCTGAGAGACGCCGGGACGCAACTCGTTGATATGCAGCATATCGAGCAGGCGCTGATGATCCTCGGCGGCCGTGAGTTGGACGGGGCCGAAATCTGGGCTGGCAACGCTGGGCGTGGTTGACGGCACTGCTGTCTGGGCAAACGCGGGTGTCAGCAAGATGGCAAGGGTAAGCAATGAAGCGCGCATAGGGATCAGAACCGCCATACCGGAAGTAGAGAGGGACAAAATCGTCATACCTAATCTCGTTACATTCTACCCATCGTGATAAGACTGAGATGACTGGGACACCCGACGCTGTTGCGACTGTTTCTTAGAAAACAGAAGAATCAGCATCTATATCAGAAGATCATCAGGTGGTGTCGTTGCGCAAGCCAATTCACTCGCTTAGAGCTTTTTCGATAATGGTTTAGGCCGTCGTGGAGCGAGCAAAAAGCAGATTCCTCCGCTTTGCTGCGGAATGAGACACAAAAAAGGTCTACATCAAAACCTAAATGCCCGAATGTCGGTAAAATTACGCAGGATTCTGATCCATCATCGTCTTCAGGCGTAAAATTAATTTATGTCACAGGGATTGGAAACAAAATCCGTAGTTAATCAGTCAAAACAGGCTGCCGCCGCAAACAGAGATGCAAAAACACTTGCCCACGAGCGTGAGGCTGAGCGCAAGCGCCAGCGACAGAACCTGGAACTTCAGCGTGAACGCATCCTCTCGGAACGGACCAGTAGCCCGATCCGACGCTCTGCACTAGCCAATGCCCTCGCAGACATAGAAGAGAAGCTCTCCGAACTTGGCTGGACGATTCATTTGTAGCAGCTAGGTTCGCCTATTGACGACCAGCGAATTGGCCTGATCGATCATCGTCAGCACGATGCTGTGGACGTTCACATGCACCGGTCGTGTTGCTGCCCACAGAATCGCGTCGGCAATGTCCTCCGCTGCGAGTGGGGTCAAGCCGTCGTAGAACTTTGCAGCGCGCGCTAAATCGCCGTGGAAGCGCACCTGGCTGAACTCCGTCTCAGCCATTCCCGGATCGACGGATGTAACACGCACAGCCGTTCCCATCAAGTCCAGCTTCAGCCCCTCACTCAGCGCGCGCTCGGCGGCCTTGGTCGCGCAGTAGACCGTGCCATTCGCGTATGTAAGATGCCCGGCGGTCGAACCGAGGTTGACGATGTGTCCGCTGTTGCGTTCGACCATTCCCGGCACCACAGCGCGCGTCACCGACAATAACCCCTTCATGTTGGTGTCGATCATCTCGTCCCAGTCGGCGGGATTGTCCTCGTAAACCTTGGTCAGGCCACGACTGAGACCGGCGTTGTTGACCAGAATGTCGATTGCGGCCCAATCCGCAGGCAATCCAGCAATCGCCTTCTCGACTGCCGCGCGGTCGCGCACGTCGAGCCGAAAAGACAAAACGGCCTGCGCGCCCGCCGCAATCAGCGCAGGCTCCAGCTCGACCAGCCGCTGCAAACGCCGCGCACAGAGTAGAAGTCGCGCGCCTGCTGATGCGAAGGCAATCGCCGTCGCTCGGCCAAAGCCCGAGCTGGCACCGGTAATCAAAACCACCTTACCTTTGAGAGAGAGCATTCTTCTCTTATAGCCTTCCGCGTTGATAGACTCAACCCGCACGGCAACGCACATATATTGTTCTACTTCTAAAGTTTATTGCAACATTCTGTGGCAATTATGAGCACCGCGAAAAAGCGAGAGGGACGCACGGGGCGGCCCTCTCGGCGTAGACCTGCGAATTGACTTTACCTCTCCAACGGAGAAGATAACGACGCACTCTCAGCGATGCCGATCGCATCGCCCGATACAACCAAATTTACCCGGCGATTCTGCGAGCGACCGCTAGCCGTACCATTGTCGGCCACCGGATCGTTCTTGCCGAAACCCGTCGAGCTGATGCTGCCCTGCGCCTCGCCTTGCGCAACCAGAAAGTCCTTGACCGCCAGCGCGCGATTCTCCGAGAGCTTCTGGTTGAGTTGATCCGATCCGATCGAATCGGTATAGCCCTCGACCTGAACCTTTAAGCCCGGATACGCCTCCAGAATGCCAGCCACCTTCGCCAAGCTGATCTCGGTTCCCGACTTCAGCGTGTACTTGCCAGTGTCGAAGAGCACGTCAGACATATTGACGATCAACCCCCGCGCCGATTCGCTAGTTGCCAGCACCGCGTTCAACTGCGCGCGCAGTTTCTCGCGAACATCCTCTGCGCTCTTGGTTGCCGAAGCCGCCGTTGCCTGAGCCGCTGCAGCTTGCGCCTCAGCCTGCGAGCGAGCCGCATCGGCCTGAGCCTTTGCCGCCAGAGCCGACTGTGTATCGGCCTGTGCATTGGCCGCCGCCAGCTGCGACTGAGCCGCATTTGCCAGCGCGTTTGCCGCGACGATCTGCGCATTGGCCGCGTTATTCTGCGCAACCTCCTTGGCCTTTACCTGAGCTTGTGCCTGATCCGCCGCCTGTTTGCGCAGGGAAGCGATGCGTGCGTCTTCTGCGCGCTCGACAGCCTCGCGAGCCTCGGTGATCTCCATCTTGCGGTCTCCGTGCTTGCTGCCGTCAATGGCTCCCGCGTTCTGGTCGTCGAGCAACGCCTCCGCCATAATCTTGGGCGCGTACTGCGCAGCTCCCGCATTCTGCGCGATGCGAACTGCGTTGTCCGCCTCATACATCTCCAGCGGGGAGCGCTCGTTGCGCGTAATGGGGTTGGCGACCGTCTGCGAACCCGCCGTCTCTGCGTACATGCCTCGCGGCAGCAGGCTGTAGTTCGCCGCTACCTTTTCCATTACGCCGTTGGTCTTGTCCGGACGGATGATGTTTTGTAACACCACCACATCGCTCGGCTCGGTCACCGAGAAGTACGGTTCGGCAGTAACGATCAGTCCGAACGATTGCAGAGCTGTCGTCACCTTTAGATTGTTCTTTGTCCCAACTGGCAGCACCTCTCCAGATTCTGCGCACGTCCGTCGGGTGAGATGGCCCATAGCACATAGGTCAGATACTCCCTACCAAATCCATTGGCTGGCGTCAGCCCATCGAAGTGCGCGTCAACCACAATCTTGCCCCGCTCGCTGGTCACTTTCGCCTCGCCCTTGGCTCCACGCAACAGTGCCGTGCCCTCGAAGTCCAGATGCGTCGAATCACTTCGATTCAAATAGCTGACACAGTCCAGATTGCGCTCCACCAGCTTTACCCGATAGATGAAGATGCCATCCTGCTCGGTGATGGGGCTGTCACTGACAGGATTGCTGATTGCATCCGATGCCGCCACTGGCTGCGAGGTCGGGTTTGCCTCCTGAGCTGGCAGACTCCCGATCATTGCCGCGCCGATAATGCTCAATACGCTGGCGAAGGCCACCACTGGAATCGTATGCGTCCGCAGATTGCTCCTAAACAGATTGCGAAAGAATGGGCTACGAAAGTCGTTGTCGGCGTTTTGCGCACAACTCCGCACACTCGCCAGTCGTGGCGATGAATCATTGGTTCGGAACATATTTTGATCTCCTGGCGATGCAATCGCCGCTTTCAATATGGGGTCCCTTGCACTGCGCTCGTACAAAAGGAACTTCCCAGACCCGATGTTGGGTCGTGCGTAATGGGATGCCGCATCACCAGCAAAGGGTTTCCCCGGCTGCAGCAATGGACCGTATCATCCTCCATTGCACAAGCAAGCCCTATACGTCTTCACTCCTGCTATAGAACAAAATAATCGTTCTACTACAGCGTCTATATTTATCATTCTGTATCGATTTGCGTTCCGTAGAGCAGCAGAGGATTCCGCTACACACGCGCCACGGTCTACTGTGTTACCGCAGAAACATGCATCCATGCACATTATGCTCTACGCGCTGTGCACAGAAGACTGCGTATGCCGCTGCACAAAGTGGTATGGGGGCCACGGCCCTGACAGTTGCATCCGACACTCCTTCAACTCGTGCAGCGCAGAGGAGTATTTATTCTGATAGCGCTCGACCAGCTTGTTGTCGATCAGGTGTGCGATGTCCAGCAGCATCTTGCCCGAATCCGTCCGCTTGCAGCTGATCTCTTCTGCGATTGGTAGAAACATGCGATTCATCTGCACCGACAGAGCCCGTGCGCGAGACTGGCGCTCGCGTTGACGAGCGGCACTGGCGCGCAGGCTGGTCAGATACTGCCGCCCCACTGTCAAATCCCGCTCCGCGGTTCCCGGACATGTGTCGTCAACCAGAACCTTGAGGTGCATCTCCGCCTTGCCCCGCAGACGCTCCACATTGGCCGCGAAGTGTCTCTGATTGGACCGTACCGACCGGCGCAGCGAGTCGTCGTCGGCAAACGTCGTGCCAAATCGAAAAGGAAGCACTGTCGACAGCTTGAAGCACTCCGCAATCACATTCGCGTGGTCCTTGGCCACACCTGCATTCATCCGCGCCGAGTCTTCCAACGTATGTTCAGAGACGACCACGGCAAGATCTGCAGCCGGAAACAGAAACGTCTGGTTGCCAAACAACCCCGTCACACCTTCCAGCGGCATGGGGCGGCGATGGCGGCAAAGTTCTGGAAAAGAGATTCGTTCTGCAATGCAGTAGGCGTACCAGCTCATCTTCTCGTCACTCCAAAGCGCAATAAAATCAAACCCCTGTCCTGTGGAAAGGGTAGTTATCGACCGATCAAGTCAGTCCAGCATCACGGTCAGCATTGCACTGGGAATCATCCTGCTCGCAAGATCTTCCTGCGCCTCCAGAGCCCAACTCAACTCGGGTCTGGCGCGTGCACCGTTTTGCACAACTATGTCGATTCGAATCGGATATTATGCCCCTAGCGGGTCGATTGGCAAGTTGAATCTTACGCCCGGCAAGTACCTCCCGGATTCCGTTGCATTATCCGGTGATTCCCAGCCTGCCAGCGCAGCCCGATCCGCTCCACCAGCACTTATTTAGGACTTAGGCAGGCGGGTGGGTGTTCGGGATAACAATGATCCAGGAAAGCTCCGATCAAGTCCCCAGCATTCCCTCTGAACTAGGGAACCTCTGCACAGGTGGGGATTTAGGACTTATCCGTGAATAGGGGAGGTTTGTCTCCAGCAGATTATGGCTGCGGCTAGCG
>CAZPZL010000124.1:0-7289 GCA_964590925.1 uncultured Granulicella sp. | reverse complement strand
GGCCCGGCCCCTTGGGCATGGTTCGATCCGCCACGTAATCACCGCCCTTTTCGCCCCCAGCACGAGTACCGAGCAACTCGCCCGCGACTTTCTTCGCATTCTGCGATAGAACTAAGAGAACGTGAATCCTTCCGACAAAACAAAGGCATACCCCTCCGCCACGCTGCGAGGTGAAAACTCCGCAGCCCCGCACTTTGTCCGCGGTATGGGTCTGTTCTCTGCAACCGCCATCGTGATGGGTTCGATGATCGGCTCTGGCATCTTCATCGTCTCGGCAGATATGAGTCGCATTGTCGGCTCGCCTGCACTATTGATCGCCGCATGGCTCGTCACCGCAGCGATGACGATAATCGGCGCACTCAGCTACGGCGAGTTGGCCGCCATGATGCCGCGCGCAGGCGGCCAGTACATCTACCTGCGCGAGTCGCTCGGCCCGCTCTGGGGATTTCTCTACGGCTGGACACTCTTCCTCGTCATTCAGACGGGGACCATCGCAGCGGTCGGTGTCGCCTTCGGAAAGTTCCTTGGCGTCTTCTTTCCATCGGTCAGCGCGAGCCACTGGCTCTGGCACCTTGGTACAGGCAACATCGGCCTGAACACCGCAAATCTAGCAGCAATTACAATCATAACGCTGCTCACAATCCTCAACCTCTTTGGTGTAAAGCTCGGCGCAACCGTACAAAACGTCTTCACTTCGGCAAAAGTATTAGCCCTCGCCGCCGTCGTCCTTGTCGGCCTCGTTGCAGAAAAGACGACAGCCATCGCAGCAAACTTCGGTGCAAGTTGGCACAACTTCTGGGTCGGTGTGAGCTGGCACACGCTGCACGCCGTGCAAGTCGGCGTCGGTGGGCCAACTGCATTCGTTGGACTGCTGACTGTCGTTGCCGTCGTGCAGGTCGGCAGCCTCTTCAGCGCTGACGCGTGGAACAACGTCACCTTCACCGCTGGCGAGATTCGCAACCCGAAGCGCAATCTGCCGTTGAGTCTCACACTCGGCACCGGCGTGGTTCTGCTTCTCTACATCCTCTGCAACTTGGTCTATCTCTGCGTTATACCGATGGCTGGCTCGCCGACCGCAACCACCATCGCCGGTCGCGGCATTCAGTTTGCCGCGCAGGATCGCGTCGCCACAGCCGTAATGGAATCGGCCTTCGGTGCAGTAGGAGCCAAGCTGATGGCCGCTGCCATCCTCATCTCCACCTTCGGCTGCGTCAACGGAATGCTTCTCGCTGGGGCGCGCGTCTACTACGCCATGAGCCGCGACGGCCTCTTCTTTCAGTCCGTCGGCAAGCTGAGCAAGCGCAGTGGCGTCCCTGCAAACTCGCTCTGGATTCAGTGGACGTGGACCTGTCTGCTCTGCCTGAGCGGAAGCTACGGCCAGCTCTTGGACTACGTCATCTTTGCCGTGCTGGTCTTCTATATACTGACGATCACAGGCCTCTTCGTCCTGCGCCACACGCGTCCCGATGCGCCACGCCCCTATCGCGCCTTCGGCTACCCGGTGCTTCCTGCGCTATATATTGCTATGGCCGCATGGATCTGTGTTGTACTCTTACGATATAAACCCCAGTACACATGGCCCGGACTCATTCTCGTGCTGCTTGGGATACCGGTGTACCTGCTCTGGAAGCGCCTCGGCACATCAACGACAGCGGAAGACGAATAAACAACAGGAGATCGAAGCGCGCATGGCTAATCTGTTTGCGAGGAAGTCGATGGCAGTGCTTACGGCGGAGGCAAACGCCACCGGCGGGGGGACGCTGAAGCGATCCCTCGGCCCATTTCAGCTAACGGCACTGGGCATTGGCGCGGTGATCGGCGCGGGCATCTTCGTGATGGCAGGGTTGGGCGCGCACTACGCTGGCCCTGGCTTGATGCTCTCCTTCGTTCTCAGTGGGCTTGGATGCGCCTTCGCAGGCCTCTGCTACGCGGAGTTTGCGGCCATGATTCCTTTGGCCGGTTCGGCATATACCTACGCATATGCCACTCTGGGAGAGTTGGTGGCTTGGATCATCGGCTGGGATCTGACGCTAGAGTACGCGATGGGCGCCAGCACAGTCAGCTCCGGCTGGTCGAACTACTTCGTCGAGATGCTGGAGATCTTTCACATCAAGTTTCCCCTGTGGCTCGCTTATGACCACTGGACCGCGCTAGGCAAGGCCCTGGATACCGTAAGCCGTCAGGTAATGACAAGCAGCTATCCCTCTCTCAACCCCGGCACGCAGGCGTACCTCGCACAACTGGCTACGTTGAGGGCCGCGCCAACGGCAGATATGATAACGCGTGCGCACGTCGTGCTTGGTGCGCCCATACTCTTCGGGCACGAGATTGGCATTAACCTGCCTGCGTTCTTGATTGCTCTCGCTGTGACTACGGTGCTGGCCATCGGCATACAGGAGTCGGCAAAATTCAACACCGGCATTGTCGCCATTAAAGTCGCGGTGGTTCTGATGGTGCTCGGCCTTGGATCGCACTATGTTCATCCGGCCAACTGGGGCGGATCGTGGCACACCTTTGCGCCCTACGGATTCTCCGGTATTGGAGCAGGTGCAGCATACATCTTCTTCGCCTACATCGGATTCGATGCGGTATCGACGACGGCGCAGGAGGCAAAGAATCCGCAGCGAGATCTGCCCATCGGAATCATCCTGTCGCTTGCAATCTGCACCCTGCTGTACATCGGCGTAGCGGCCGTGCTGACTGGTATGGTGCCGTGGCAGCAGATCAACATCGAAGCCCCCATCGCGCGCGCATTTCTTGATCGCGGACTTCCATGGGCCAGCGACATCATCACCGCAGGCGCTCTGGCGGGTCTGACCAGCGTAATGCTGGTGCTGCTGCTGGGACAGACGCGCGTTCTCTATGCAATGGCCAACGATGGCCTTCTACCAACGAAGCCCTTCGCTGAAATACATCCAAAGTTCCGCACTCCGTTCAAGAACACTTTTCTAGTAGGAACGCTCGCGGGCATTGTTGGCGCACTTACGCCAATCGACGACATCGGCAAAATGGTCAACATCGGCACCCTGCTCGCCTTTGTCATCGTCTGCATCTCCATCATCGTGCTGCGGCGCACCGATCCGGGCAAAGCACGTCCATTCCGCACCCCGTGGGTTCCTCTGGTGCCAATTCTCGGCATACTCTTCAACGGATACATGATGATCAAGCTGGGCTGGATGAACTGGACACGATTAATTGTTTGGCTCATCATCGGACTGATTGTCTACTTCACCTACGGACAGAAGCACAGCCGAGTACAGCGCAATCTGCTCGATGATGTGGACGAGGTTGCAAAGTAGATCGCCGCGTCCTTCGGTCAATTCTCCGTCGGCATCTTCTCCACATGGTCGACCACCAACCGGTCGACCTGTGCGCGACTCTTCTCCAGCCGAAGCCCTAGCTTTGCCAATGCCTGCGAGACGGTCGCGTAGCCCTCCGGCTCGCTCGCCTCACCGCCAGTGCTGGCGGGGCGCGTCGGAAGGTTGATGCCCGAGTCGTGCAGGCTCGCCATCAGGTCCGCCAGCGAGAAGTCCACCGCGGCCTGATAGTTTCCCGTTAGCCCGGTCTGATCCACGATCTGCCGCCCCTCGCCACCGCCCAGCGACGTCATCATCGCAGCAAAACCCCTCATCGTGATCGAGTCAGCCTGCATGTGCATTGATCGCGTCTCCCCGTCGAACTTCAGCGTGAAGCTGCCTCGCGCGCCCAGATTGTAGGTCGTCGAACCATCCGGATTTTTGATTAGCTGAATCGGCCCATCCACGGAGTCCTGCCTGCTCTCTCCGGGCTTCAGTGGCAAGCTCTCATCGATCGCAACTGATTTATCGGTAGCCTCCTTCAGCTTCGCTCCGCCCTTGGCAACCATCAGCGCCAACACCGGCTGATCTATGGTCGCCTGATGCGTCGCCAACTTGAACCGCTCCGCCAGCAGTGCCTGCATCATGATAGGGACATCGTCCCTGCTTGCTCCCTCGGGCAGGTTCGCAAGTATGTCAAAACGATCCGTCGTCATCCACTCCGGCCCACTTACCTGATAGCTCCTCGCCTTGTATGCATAGGCAATTAGTTCCTTCAACGACATGTAAGTAAAGGTCGCACGCAATCCATCGATGTGCATCGACTCCGGCCTCTTCCCCGCTGCCAGATCCGCCATCATCTTAGTCATATCCGGCGGTACCGACGGCCTCACCGAGGCAACATCGAAGACACGATTTGCAGTTGCTGCTTGTGCTGCCGTTGAGGCCTGAGTCGTTGCGGTCGTCTGTGCAGAGACCGTCCCGGTAGCAAGCAGTAATCCCGCGGCCAACATAAATGCAAGTTGATTCTTCATCTTCCCTCCCTATTTAATTATGCATTAATCCAACAAAGCACTGCATAAGTTCAAGCTTGATCCAGCCCGTAGAGGCTGCGAAGATTGAGAAGATTCATCTTAACTTTGTAACGAATCGCGCGACCGATGAACTCGTTTACTGTGTCCAGACGTTTCATGGATACGTTTCTGTTCTGAGGATCGAGACCGAATCCATCCATAAGCTTATCTTGTTCGTCCTGCGGCCAGTTGTGACGATCTTTCCATGCTTCAATGCTGCCAGATTGGAGCGATTCGTTGCTCCCACAGGGGGAAAGCGCGAATTGCAGCCATCGCTGGGTGAGCGCCTGCGCTGCCTCGCTTGCCGGGTCCAGATCGATTCCTGCTTCGATCTCTGCGAAGAGTTGCTGCGTGGCTTGCCTCCATCTCTCCCGCTCCTCTACGGGCGCATGTTCCCATTGTTCCCTGAGTTGTGCCCTATCGGTCCACGCTTGTTCCGTATAGTACTTCCGCATGGAGTTTTCTTGTGGCTGCATGTCGATCACCTCGATGATTTTGCGAAGAATAGTTGCGTCGGCTGTTTGCCCCGATTGAATTACTTTTTCCGCTGCTTTAATTGCTGTGATGGCTCGATCTATCAGAATTTGTTTTTCAGCCAGAGCCTCCAGTTGCATCTGGAGCGAGTCGGTGAGCTTCAACGGTCCGTGCTTCAGCAGGAGCTTAATCTCCTGCAGCGGAATTCCCAGAAACTTCAGTGCCGCAATCTGTTCCAGACGCTCGAGGTCTTTCATGCAATAGAGACGAGCGCCTGAGCTGCCACGCTGCGGTTTGAGCAGTCCGATGCAGTCGTAGTGATGCAAGGCTCTGACGGTTACGCCCGCCAACTCCGCGAATTCGCCGATGCGATAAGTGTCACTCATAGCTCTACTGTCAATCGTCGTCCCTGACGCAGCGTTAAGGTCAAGCGAAAATCTTCAAAGTGTCCCATTTAATTTTCTTCTCGCATAAATGGAACCGATAAACAAAGCTACAGAGCCGCGCCCAGCAACGTCTTCAACGCAGCAACGTACTTCGCCAAAGCCTTGCGTCCAACCGGAGTCATGCGATACAGCGTCTGCGGCTTGCGTCCCGCGAATTGCTTTTGCATAGAGACGTAGCCCGCCTCCTCCAACTTCATCATCTGCGCGCCCAGATTGCCGTCGGTCGATGCGGTCTTGTCGCGCAGCCATGTGAAGTCGGCCTCCTCCACGCCCACCAATAGCGATAGCACAGCCAATCGCAGCTTTCCGTGAATCACCGGATCGAGATCGGGCAGCTCAGGCATTCGTCTGTCCCTCTGCCGACGAGTTTCGCCTCTCCAACCACATTGCATACAGGCCGAAGCCAATCATGCCGAAGCACATCTCGCCGACGAAGACCTGGAGCCAATAGCGATTCGATAGAAAGAACAGAGCCACGCCGCCGATCCACCAGACGCAGGCTACAATTCCCTGCGCTCGCCAACGCAGAATCATCGCGCTGGTTCCATGCGCCATACCAACAAACATCAGCATCGCAGCGGTAAACGCAATCGGTCCCGACTTGTGCGCGACCATTGCGCCTGCAAAGTAGAGCATCGCCGTCAGACCCATCATCGCCCAGACCGCAGAGATGCTTCGCCCACGCATACTGCTACAGACGACTCCACTCCGGCGGCGTCGAATCGCCATTACAAGAATCTGAATTGCGAAACCACAAGCAATCGCAATCGGCCAACTCCAGATATCGACCCAGTCCGAATGCGGCACTGCCAACTGCCAGCCAATCGGCGCCAGATCGATCAAGCCCCAGAGCACGAAGATCCAGCCAAAGCAAATCGTCGACCGCCGTCCCTCGGCGATCATCTCCTCCATCAGTGCAACTCGCTGCACCAGATCGTCCCTCGTAGTCCCGTCTTCCGTCTTGAAGTTCGCCATATCTCTACCCTCCACGATCAACTCTGCACCATAGAGTTCTCTATGTCAATACGTTTCTGTAATTTTTCCCGCATCCCGTCTTTGCCATTCCGCAACGCAGCAGAGGAATCTGCGTTTCCCTATCTACACCGTTACGGGAACCGGTCTAAACAAAAACTATCCGCCCGATTCCCCATCGAATCGAGCGGATAGTTTTGCTTCGGATATCAAACTGATGCCGTCCCGGCAAAGCCAGGGGGATCTCCCGATTGGATTAGATAATCGGCCTCAGTTCGTCGACACAGCAGTCTCCTGCGGGGTCCATTCAACGCCCGCACTCATCGACGCCGCAATCACAATCAGTCCAACGATAACGCTTACCAGAGCGGCAACCTGTGCGTTACTCATCGTGTTGTGGAAGTATAGCTTAGGGTTGATGCGCACGAACTCAACCAGAAATCTTCCCCCCCCGCTCAGCGCCAGATAGAGACCCGTCAGCAGGCCCACGGGCTTGGCGTGCCTGCCCAGCCGCCACAGTAGCCAAAAGACCGCCAGCGAAAAAATCAACTCATAGATCGGCGTTGGCTGCACCAGAGCAGTCACAGGCGTTGGCATCACCAACGCGCGGTGGTACTCATCCACACCGTGCATCATGTGTACGCCCCACGGCAGAGTAGTGTTGACGCCGTAGTCGCCATCGCCCGCCAGTAGACATCCGATTCGCCCCAAGCCGTATCCCAGCGCGGTCGCCGGAGCAGCCAGATCGAGCATGCGGATCGCACCCAGCCGCGCTCCGAGCATCGGCCCGGGGTCTTCGATCGACTTCCATTCCGGCCCCTTGAAGTGCGTCCAATGCCCCTGAAGCATCAGTGCCACGATCGACGCCGCCATTCCTCCGAACCACGCAAAGCCCGCGCGAAACCAGCCCAGAAAGCCCATCGCAACCTGCTCGGGATGATGCCATCCGGGCTGTCCGATCATGCGCAGCGCAAACTCCAGTTCACGCACATCTTCCAGTTCGTGCCAGACCTTTGCGCCGATCACGC
>CAZPZL010000123.1:0-7295 GCA_964590925.1 uncultured Granulicella sp. | reverse complement strand
GAAAGACGACCGTTTCAAAGTCGTTTTCGATCCCGGTGCGGACAAGCGCGAGAAGAGTATTCCCGGCCAGACCGTTGCGTGCGCCTTGCTTAGAGGAACCATCCTCCAAGCCACCTTGTTGTGTCTCATGTCTGCGGCCACGAACGATACCGGATGTGTCAGGCGTTTGCTCTGTCTTAAGATCGCCTTGAAATGGCTCACCAAGAACGGAGACGTAAACGTGACTCAACTGTTCAAGTCTATCGGGTAGCGAGCCGGAAGTCAACCCGTAGCTCTCACTGGAGCCAGAACCTTGGCCCACAGCCGCCAGCTTTTCGTCCCAATCGCGAAAGGCCCGCGGCGTTGAGACCCCAATCTCCGGCACTGCGATCACGCATGGCGTTGCGGGGAGGTCCGTTACGGGAGAGACAATCTCTCCCCGCCCGGCTCCCATCACCGCCCCGCCGATCAGAAACAGCGGCACATCAGAACCAACCTCGGCGGCAATCTCTAACCGTGCTGAATCAGATAGTACAAAGCCAAGTTCACGCTCCAGCCCGATCAGTGCCGCCGCCGCATTGGCCGAACCCGCACCCATGCCACCCTGCACCGGCAACTGCTTCTCAATATGGATAGCAACCTCAGCCGAGACACCCATCCGCGCCAGTACCCGCTCGACGATCTTCCACACCGTGTTGCGCTCGTCGGTCGGCACCAGCGCATGATTGGTCGTCAACACAATCTTTGCGCCTCCCACGCCCACTGTCTGAGCCGTTACCGTGACGATGTCGTGCAGCGCAAGCGTCTGATAGAGCGTCGCCAGCCCATGAAATCCATCGCTGCGCACCGGCCCAATCGCCAGCCCCAGATTGATCTTCGAGTATGAACGAACCCGTGTAGACATTTATCCGATTCTATCCATGACGTGCAGCAACCTGTAGGCCCCAACCATTACAGCTGTTCCGGTATTGCTGCAGATCCTGATTTTTGCCATTCCGCCGCGAAGCGAAGGTATCTGCTTGTTTATCAATGTCTTGACCTACATCATTACGCGAACTTCTCAAGCCAACTCAATCTCGACCTGCTGCTCTTCGCAGTCGATCTTCACTAGCTTGAAGCTGCGAATCTGTCCCACGGCGAGTGGCTCCGGCTTGCTTCCCGCAGGTGACGCACCGGTCTTCCAACGCGCGTTCAGCATCGAGGTAAGCGACGACAAATCCAGTCCTGCTGTCTCGTTCTTGGTCTCAACCGGCGCGCTCGCTGTCGTGCGGCAGAAGACGCGAATACCCTCGCCCAGCTCGATCAGCGCGGACTCGTCCGAGCGTTCGATGACTCGCCCGCTGACCACATCGCCCGCCTTGTGCTCCTCGATGTACTCGACCAGGCTGGTCGGTATCAACTGCTTCATGCTCAGCTTGATCTGCCGTTTCTCCGGATCGATGGCCAGCACCTGCGCTTTGACCACCTGCCCCGAGTGCAGCACCTCCGACGGATGGTTGAGGCGGCGATCGGCGACGATCTCGCTGATGTGGACCAGCCCCTCGACACCCTCTGCGATCTCGACGAACGCGCCGAACTTCATCAGCCGCGTCACAGGGCCTTCAATCGCTGAGCCAACGGGAGACTTCTTCGGGACTTCGAGCCACGGGTCGCCCAGCGCCTGCTTCAGACCGAGCGAGATGCGTCGCTCGCCAGCACTCACCGACAGCACCACCACCTCGACCGTCTCGCCTGCCTTCAGCACGTCGCTCGGCTTGTGAATCTTCTTCACCCAGGACATCTCACTGACGTGGATAAGGCCCTCGATGCCCGGCTCCAGTTCAACAAACGCGCCAAAGTCCATCAGCCGCGTAACGGAACCGCTGATCTTCTGGCCAATAGTGTAGCGTTCGGCTGCAGTCTCCCAAGGCTCCGGCTCAAGCTGCTTGAGTCCGAGCGAGATTCGTTTGCTCTCGACATCGACCTTGAGAACCTTGAGTTGAAGCTGCTGGCCGACGGCGAGGACCTCTTCAGGCGCATTCACGCGGCTCCACGCAATGTCGCTAACGTGCAGCAGGCCGTCGATTCCGCCGAGATCGATAAACGCTCCGTAGCTGGTAAGACTGCGCACCGTCCCGCTTACAATGTCGCCCTCGGTCACCTCGCCAAAGCGGGCGGTCTCGGTCTCGCGCACCTGCTCTTCTAGGATCGCCCGGCGGTCGACGACGACATCCTCATCGGCCACGTCGAGCTTGGTGATGCGACAGGTGATCTCCTGACCAACCAGCTTATCCATCTCTGCGGCATCGCGAACTCCGCTGCGCGATGCGGGCATAAACGCGCGCACGCCGACATCAACCGTCAGACCGCCTTTCACCACCGCAGTCACAGTTCCCACTACTGCGGTCTTTTCCTCGAAGGCCTGCTCCAGCGCCGACCAGTCGACCGGCTGAATAACCTTGTGCCGCGATAGCTCATAGTACCGCTCGATGTTGCGACCCTTTACCGAGACGGGAAACATCTCGCCCACTGCGACCGCGTCGGCGTTGTTCTCAAACGCGCTGCGCGGCAGAATCCCTTCGGACTTGTACCCAATATCGAGATAGACCAGCTCGGCGTCCATCGAAACGACGGTGCCCTGCAACTGCTCGCTGCCAGCCTCGGACTTGTGCGAGTGGCTCTGCTCGAACTCGGCCAGCATAGCACCGAATGATTCGGTGGCAGGCTCAGACTCGGCGACAGGCGTGGACTCGGCGGGTATGGACGGCGTTTCGACGATGTGTTCAACTGCGGGCGTGGCTTCGGGAGTGATTTCGTTTGACATGATGGTTGCCTACCATTCTGTCACGAGCCACCGCACTCAGGCCAGACGGCGATACAATCCTCACAGCATCGTTGCAGAGAAAATCCAGTCACCGCACGGAGAAACACGCATGAGCGATACACCCCGCAGCATACCAGCCAAGCGCATCGTCCCAATTTTCCTCTCGCCAAATGCAGTTGCGAGCCTTGCCTGTCTTGCGGCTCTTGCCTGCTTCTCCCCGCCTGCAATTTCGCGCGCCCAGCAGCCTTCTTCCCCTGCGACAACGACTGCGCCTGCCGCGCAGAAGATCGAGAAGCCACTGCCCGGGCTTGATCTGTCTTCAATGGACCTGACCGCCGATCCCTGCGCCGATATGTACAAGTACGCCTGCGGGAACTTCAGCACCAACCACCCCATCCCAAATGATCAGCCCGATGTCGATGCATTCTATGTTCTCTACAACGTCAACACGCAGTCGCTGAACGAGATTCTGAAGAAGGCCGCTGTTCCCAACCCTAAACGCTCCGCCGACGAGCAAAAGATTGGCGATTACTTCAGCGCTTGCAGCAATACCGACGCCATCGACGCCGCCGGCCTCAAGCCGATTCAGCCCTTGCTCGATGAAATCGCAGCCCTCACCACTCGGCGCGCCCAACTCGCCGCACTCATCGGCAAGCTGCAACGCTACGGTGTGGACGCCTTCTTCGGCTACGGCGAGCAGCAGGACTTCAAGGACGCGACCAAACAGATTGCGTTCATCCAGCAGGGCGGGCTGGGAATGCCGGAGAAGGACTACTACCTGCGCACCGGCGAGAAGGACGTGAAGTTGCGCGCAGCCTATGTGGCCCATGTTGCGAAGATGTTGATGCTGGCCGGAACTCCTGCAGCGCAAGCAGAAAAAGATGCACAGAGCATCATGACTCTGGAGACAGCGCTGGCCAAGGCTTCGCTGGGTGTGGTCGATATGCGCGACCCGGAGAAGACCTATCACCTACAGCCCATCGCTACATTTATGGAGCAGACCGGTCCGAGCTTTACCGACTTCGAAGATGCGATCAACTCCCCGCACGTCAGCGAGATCAACAACGCGACACCAGACTTTTGGCCGGAACTAACCAAGCAGCTCCGCACTACCGACATGGAGACAATTCAGGCGTACCTGCGCTACCACCTGCTGACGACGGTCGCGCGCAATCTGCCCCACGCCTTCGATGAGGAGAACTTCAACTTCTACGGACGCACGCTGCGCGGACAGCCCGAGCAGCAGCCGCGCTGGAAGCGCTGCTCAAACGCCGTCAACGGGGCACTCGGTGAGGCTCTAGGCAAGGTCTACGTCGATCAATACTTCGCCGGAGACAGCAAGGCCAAGATGGTTGAGATGGTCCATGACATTGAGAGTGCGATGAGCCGCGACATCGACCAGCTGGACTGGATGTCGGCTGCGACCAAGGTCCGCGCGCATGAGAAGCTGACTGCCGTGGCCAACAAGATCGGCTACCCCGACAAGTGGCGCGATTACTCCAAGTTGACCATTGCGCCCAACGACGCGCTGGGCAATGCGCTGCGTGCAGACGCATTCGAGAACGACCGCGAGATGCACAAGATCGGCCAACCGGTCGATCACGCAGAGTGGGACATGACTCCGCCAACCGTCAATGCCTACTACGACCCAAGCATGAACGACATCAACTTTCCGGCTGGCATTCTGCAACCGCCCTTCTACGACCGCAGTCAAGACGAAGCAGTGAACTACGGCCACATCGGCGCAGTGATTGGCCACGAGCTGACGCACGGCTTCGACGACGAGGGACGGAAGTTCAACGGTAAGGGCAACCTGGACGACTGGTGGACGACTGAAGACCTAAAGAACTTCACCACGCGCACCGACTGCCTGGCCGATGAGTACAGCTCGTTTACTGCCGTCGACGACATCCACATCAACGGCAAGCTGACGCTGGGCGAAAACACCGCCGACAACGGTGGCCTGCTATTGGCCTTCATGGCCTACCTGGAACGCGCCAAGCAGGAGCACATAGACCTCACGGTCAAGCGTGACGGCTTTACTGCGCCACAACGCTTCTACATCGCTTTTGCACAGAACTGGTGTCAAAACACGCGGCCCGAGGAGGTTCGCTCACGGGTGCTACAGGACCCACACTCGCCCGATCAATTCCGCGTCAATGGCGTCATCATCAACCAACCCGGCTTCGCTCCAGCCTTCGGCTGCAAGCAAGGCGCGCCGATGGTCCCAGCCAAAAGCTGTCGCATCTGGTAGCGGTGAATGACCTTGCATAAATCCCGCGCACTTGGCTTTTCCTCCTGCGCCCTCGCCTGCTCGCTATGGGGCTGCGGATTCTTTTTCGGCAAGATCGCGCTGACGGAGATGAACGTCGGCGGCATGATCCTGTGCCGATTCTTCATCGCATCGCTGGCTCTGTCGCCGCTTCTGATCCTTCACCCGCCGCGCTTCAGCCGCTCGGACTGGGGCCTTCTTCTGCTCACCTCGCTGCTGGGAATCCCGCTGTTGTTCCTGATTCAGTACACGGGACTGGCGCGCACGACCGTCTCGCACGCATCCCTGATGGTCGGCTCCATGCCAGTTCTGCTAGCCATCGGCGCCACTTTGTTCGCGCACGAGCGCATGGATCGCACCGGCTGGTTCGCTCTCGCGCTGTCCACGCTGGGCGCAACCCTGATCGCGCTCGGCGCGCGCCATGCGACGGGCCAGTCGCATCCCACGCTCACCGGCGACCTTCTGGTCCTGCTCTCGCTGGTGATCGCACCCTCGTGGACGCTGCTCAATCAGCGCCTGCTCACACGCAACAGCGCGATCTGCGTCACGGCTTGCAGCGTCGCCGCGGGGACGCTGATGCTTCTCCTCATCGTTCCGCCGATCTACGGCCTGCCGCACCTCGCGCACCTCGCGCTGCGGGTCTGGCTGGCGCTTGCGGCCAGCGGCCTGCTCTGCACCGCATCGACGACGCTGCTCTGGAACTGGGGCCTGACGCAGGTTCCCGCCGCGCAGGCCGGAGTGCTGTGCAATCTGGAGCCGCTGATCGGCTCGCTGCTGGGCGTCTTCCTTCTCGGCGAGAGCCTCGGACCCAGCGCGCGTACCGGCGGCGCAATGATCCTCGTAGCCTCGATCCTCATCACCACCCTCTCGCGCACCCGCCGCCGCGAGCAGCTTCCCCTCACCTGAGATTCCTCTTCCCATAGCGCCTAGTACCAAGGCCGAGTGCTGATTAACTGCGTACTCTTTTTAGTTTGTCATCCCGTAGGGATCTGCTGTTGCTTTCCGGATTGCTTTTCACCCGGGACTCAGTACTATCCGCCTGCGTTTGCAACGAACTGCATCGAGGGAATAGTCTGCCAAGCAAGAGGAATCCCCATGCGCGCCGTCTCCTGTACGATCCTGCTGTCGCTCGCCTTTGCATCCATCGCATCAGTCGCCCATTCGCAAATCCCCTCCGTACAGACGAGCAGCACAGCGAAGGCCGAAGCACCCGCGCCCGCCTACGACGTGATGACGATCAAGCCAAACAACTCCGGCAGCGGAGGAACGTCATACGACGGGCATGACGCCAGCTTCAGCGCCCAAAATCTCTCGCTTAAAATGCTTTTGCAATACACCTACGACCTCAACGAAGACTCCATCGTGGGCATCCCATCTCAGCTCGACGCCAAGCGCTTCGACATCGATGCAAAGATCGTTGAGCCCGACCTCGACGCGCTCAAAAAGCTATCCGGGAAGCAGGGACGCTTGATGCTCCTTCCCCTGCTGACAGAGCGATTTCAACTGAAGACGCACATGGAGACGCGACCTGGCTCGATCTACGAACTCGTCGTTGCCAAAGGCGGGTCAACGCTTAAGCCCTCGGAAGATCAAACCAGTCGCGCCGACGGCAGTCTGGGGACTTCCAGCAACGGGAGGAGCAGCAAGATTACCGCAAAATGTATGCCAATAGCATCACTGGCAAAGGTTCTCGCCGATCAGCTCCATCGCCCGGTCGTCGACAAGACCGCACTCGCCGGCAACTACGATCTCACTCTGCAATGGTCGCTTGACGACGCACCCGTATCAACCGATGCCGATTCCGCTCCGTCCATCTATACGGCTGTGCAGGAGCAGCTCGGTCTGAAGCTCCAGCCCGCGAAAGGTCCGGTCGAGGTTCTCGTCGTCGATCACGCCGCGCTGCCCTCCGACAACTAGCGTGACGCTTTTGATCCCAATCGAAGACGCCGCTAACTCAGCTCGACCAGTTCGGGGGCGTCTACGGTGCGCTTGAGCTGGCCGCAGGCGGCGTAGATGTCGCGCCCACGCGAGCGGCGGGTAAACGTCGGGATGCCGCCGTCGATCAACATGCGATGGAAGGTAGCGATATCGGCCGCCGCAGGCTCGCGGAAGTCGACGCCGGGGCCGGAATTCCACACGATCAGATTCACCTTGGCCTTCATTCCCGCCAGCAGCGCCAGAACCTCGCGCGCGTGCTGCGGCTGGTCGTTGACGCCGCCCAGCAGAACGTACTCGAAGGTG
>CAZPZL010000122.1:0-7322 GCA_964590925.1 uncultured Granulicella sp. | reverse complement strand
CATCGAACTAAGCCGTATCGACATACAGATAGCATCTGTTGTTGCTTTAATTACGATTGCTTTGACGTCGTCTGGCAAGGGCCAACAGCCCGTCCTATATTTAGCCTAGGAAAACTCTGTGCAGGGCACCAATTACGTAGCATTATGAATTTGGTATTTTTCAGTGCGATTTACGGGCAGGATTTTCCTCAATGAAGCTATATGCGAGTTGATTTGTGGCTTTTGGAGGCCGATTTTCTGGCCTTCAGACGTACTACTGCACGAGCGGGACCAGATGTTTGCGGTGCAGGTAGAGGTTCACCAGCGCGAAGTTAGCGCACAACCGATGATGGCTCTTTGCGATGCCTCGATAGTGCACCTTGTCGAAGCTGAAGACTACTTCAAGAAGCGCAATATCAGTTCGACCTTGGCTCTGACTCGCGACTTCGTAGTGTTTTTGCGTCGAGTGAATTCGTCCGCATAATTCTTGAACTTCGTTCCGCGACAGTGTACTTATCACCGACAGTTCACTGCGGCTCTGTCGGTCTGCTACAGTACAACCGACGTGCTCTGTCTCTGCTTCATTCGATGAAAGACCGCTAACAGAATTGCACCCACCAGCACGGTGGACCACGCATCGGCCGCCAGCATTCCCGCGAGTCTGTACTTCGTATAGATATGCCCCTCGATCGCCGTCATATAGCTGATGGGCAGGTTGGCCGAGGCCGTCAGCAGCGAGATTTGAGTGGCCGCTAGCGGATTAGCTGAGCCGACGATCTCGTAGCACAGAGCCGAAAATGCTGTGTAGTTGATTCCGGTAAAGAAGTTGTACGCCAGTACTCCGAGCGCGAAGAACAACAGCGTGTGGGGTGCGCGAATCAGTCCGAGTGCCGCCGCCGCACCGCCGAATCCAGTAACAATGTACACCGTTCGTCGCTCGATCCGCGTACACAGCCAGATGCCCAAAAAGCATCCCAGCGAGCAGGCGACCGCGACGTACGGCCCGTTGATTGTCGTTACCCACGCCTCCGACGCGTGGAAGTCCGTGCCCAGAGCTGGGAATACGTTTGTCAGCGCGAAGCAGGCCGTCGGCGATAGAAAGCAGACGAGGCCCAGAATGCACTCTCGTCGCCGGCAGACGCGGTAGATATCGGCGAAGAAGGTGGCGAAGGTCTCTCGCATCCCTCGCGTCGATTGTGCAGGCAGCGGAATAAAGAAGAGCAGCACTGTTGGCAGCATTGCGATCATGGCTAGCAACACTGCTGCTTCGATCGCTGGTAGTGTGCGGATCAGGCGCACCGCGAGCCACGCAAAAAGGCCCGCCGCGCTCAGATTCGCAATATTGCTGACGCCACCCACCGTCGAGAAGTGCTTGTCCTCGACCGCATCCGGCATCCAGCCCTGGTGCGCGTTGCCGAAGATAACCGTTGCCGTACAGCCTAGCGTTACGACAGCGGTGAAGGTTACAAGGTTCCCGGTCAGCAGGGTAGAGAGGCCCAGGCAGATAGCAGCTACCGCCGCGAAGCAGATTGCATAGGCCCGCTTGCTGAAGCGCACGTCGAGGATTGGGCAGAGCAGAAATGCCCAAAAGCTGGGTGAGAATCCCACCGACGAGATCCACGCAATATCGCCCACAGAGACACCGCGACCGCGCAGCAACACCGGCAGTGCCGTCGACAAATAGCCGTAGTAGAAGCCCATCGGCGCCAGCGCCAAGCCCATTGCCCAAGCCGGCATCCGCCGCGTCATTCGCGTTCTTTCGCCCATTCATCCACCATACCGTAAAGCTGTTGTGAGGAGTGGGTTGAGAGCAGACAGCGGTCGGAGTAGTCGTTGTTCGTCTGAGCATTGTGCCAGCCGTCACCTCACCGTGCCGCTGTGTTCGGATAGGATTATCCTGTTTGTAAGAGGATTAGAGGACTAGAGCCGCCATGACAATCATCAAACAGGACGACGTAATTCGCAGCGTAGCCGACGCGCTACAGTACATCAGCTACTACCATCCGGCCGACTTCATCACCAACCTGGCACGCGCCTACGAGCATGAACAGGCACCGGCCGCCAAGGACGCCATTGCTCAGATCCTGATCAACTCGCGGATGTGCGCCGAGGGACATCGTCCTATCTGCCAGGACACGGGCATCGTCACCGCCTTCGTCAAGGTCGGTATGGACGTGCAATGGGCGCCGTCGGCCAAGTACGGCATGATGAACGTGCAGGAGATGGTCGATCAGGGGGTGCGCGAGGCTTGGTTGAACCCGGACAATGTTCTGCGCGCGTCGGTCCTCGCCGATCCCGCGTTTACTCGCAAGAACACGCGCGACAACACGCCTGCGATGTTGGTGACGGAGTTAGTCGCAGGCTCTGGGCTGGACATCACGGTCGCCAGCAAGGGCGGCGGAAGCGAGGCCAAGACGAAGTTCGCCATGCTGAATCCGTCGGACTCTATCGTTGATTGGGTGCTTAAGACCGTGCCAATGATGGGAGCGGGATGGTGTCCTCCGGGAATGATCGGCATTGGCATCGGCGGCACGGCGGATAAGGCCATGACCATCGCCAAAGAGTCTCTGATGGACCCCATTGATATGCACGACCTGATTGCGCGCGGGCCAAAGAACAAGATCGAAGAGCTGCGCATCGAGCTGTACACCAAGATCAACCAGTTGGGCATTGGAGCGCAGGGACTGGGTGGACTCACCACCGTTCTCGACGTGAAGATTCGCGACTACCCGACGCATGCGGCCAACCTGCCAATCGCTATGATTCCCAACTGCGCCGCCACTCGTCACCTGCACGTTCATTTGGACGGCTCGGGGCCGGTTGCCGCGACGCCGCCATCGATTGACCTGTGGCCTAAGCTGGACTACGCGCCGCAGAACGCGCGGCGAGTCGACCTCGGCACCGTCACGCACGAGGACGTGAAGACGTGGAAGCCCGGTGAAGTGATACTGCTCAGCGGCAAGCTGCTGACCGGCCGCGACGCCGCACACAAGAGGCTGACCGACATGCTGAACAAGGGGGAGAAGCTGCCAGTTGACTTCAAGGGCAGATTCATCTACTACGTCGGCCCGGTGGCAGCGGTTCGCGACGAGGCGGTCGGACCGGCTGGCCCAACCACAGCCACGCGCATGGACAAGTTCACCAGGCAGATGCTGGCCGAGACCGGACTGCTGGGCATGGTCGGCAAGGCCGAACGCGGGCCGGTCGCCATTGAGGCAATTCGTGAGTTCGAGGCCGTCTACCTGATGGCCGTCGGCGGTGCGGCGTATCTGGTGTCGAAGGCGATCAAAAGCTCGAAGGTGCTGGCATTCGAGGACCTCGGGATGGAGGCGATCTATGAGTTCGACGTAGTCGACATGCCAGTGACGGTCGCGGTCGATTCCAAGGGCAGCAGCGTCCACCAGACCGGTCCCGCTGAGTGGAAGGAGCGCATTGCGCAATCGCTACCTGGCACTGCGATCCTTCAGTAACAGCTACGCTTATAGCCGCAATCTGCCCTCTTCCAAACCCAACGGGAAAGGGTAGATGGATGTGGTTCAAATCATCGCATAGACAAAAGCGTGGCGCACCTATTGGGTGCGCCACGCTTCGTGCTTTTTCGATTACTTTTTGCTGATAAGGCGGGCGATTGCCTCGCCCATGTCTGCGGGGGATTTGACGACCTGGATGCCCGCGGCTTCCATCGCCGCCATCTTGCTGGCGGCCGTACCCTCGCCGCCGGAGATAATCGCTCCCGCGTGGCCCATGCGGCGTCCCGGAGGAGCCGTCTGGCCTGCGATAAAGCCGACCACCGGCTTACTCACGTTGGCCTTGATGTACTCCGCGGCCTTTTCCTCTGCCGTTCCGCCGATCTCGCCGATCATGATGATCGCCTCAGTGTCTGGGTCGTCGTTGAGCAGACGCAGTGCGTCGATGTGAGTTGTTCCAATGATTGGGTCGCCGCCGATGCCGATGGCCGTCGATTGACCAATGCCGCGCACCGTCAGCTGATAGACCGCCTCGTAGGTCAGCGTACCCGACTTCGACACGATGCCCACCGAGCCTTCCTTGTGAATCCGTCCCGGCATGATGCCGATCTTGGCCTTGCCGGGAGAGATCACGCCCGGGCAGTTCGGCCCGATCAGCCGTGAATTCGATCGCTTTACAATCTCCCATGCCTTGACCATGTCCAGCGTCGGAATGCCCTCGGTGATGCAGACGATCAGCGGTAGACCAGCCGCGGTTGCCTCCAGAATTCCATCCGCCGCAAACGGTGGTGGAACGAAGATCATCGTAGCGTTGGCGCCGGTCTCCTTGACAGCCTCTTCGACCGTGTTGAAGACTGGCCATCCCTCGTGGGTGGTGCCGCCCTTACCCGGCGTGACTCCGCCAACGACCTTGGTGCCGTACTCCTGGCAACCCTTGGCGTGAAAGGTTCCCTCGCGCCCGGTGATTCCCTGCACAATCAACCGCGTATTCTTATCGACTAAAACTGACATTAATTCCTCTTTCTAGGCTGAGCCTTGAATAACGAGCTAAACGATTTAGCAGCTGGGCTGCGTTTTTCTTCTGTATCGTTCAGATAACCTTCGACCACCGCATTTGTCAGATACCCAGCCTTTGCTGTGTTACGCAGATTGGGATTGACGCTGATAGCGGATCCTATCAGCATGGTCTCAAGCCAATGATTGGCATTTATTACCTGCGAATCGGTTGGTTTGCGAAACTTGCCGGTCTTAGAACGAAGCGCAAGGAGATAGACCTCTATTTCAGCGTCTGGTTGTTCATGCAACAAGCGGAGAAAAGTCGCCTCTTTCTGCACAAACCGATTCTTGAACCCCTGCCTGTCTGTCAATCCAACATTCCAAGGTAACCGTTTGCCGTCTTGCTTGACTGTCCACACATAGACCCCAACAGCACCACTCAGCCCGGCCTCAGGACTCCCATCTTTTTCCAGTCTGCCCCAAAACTCCTTGAGGGCTTCCCGATACCGATAGGTAGCTTCCACGCTCGTGTGAAAGGGATACGGGCCAAACACTTCATATCTGACCTTCCCCGTTTTGATCGGCTTCATGCGTTATCCTTTCGCCGCCTTCACAGCCAGATCCGCAGCTTCCTTCATGGTTGCTCCCACCTGAAACTTCAGGCCGGATTCGGCGAGAATCTTGCGACCCTCTTCGACATTGGTACCTTCGAGCCGCAGAACGATGGGCAGTTGTACGTTGAGCTTCTTGGCCGCTGCTACGACTGCTGTTGCCAACACATCCACACGCAGGATGCCGCCGAAGATGTTGATGAAGATTGCCTTTACATTGGGATCGCTGAGCAGGATACCGAATGCGTTTTCTATCTGTTCCTGGTTGGCCCCGCCGCCGACGTCGAGAAAGTTTGCCGCCGAGCCGCCCGCGTAGTTGATGATGTCCATCGTCGCCATGGCAAGGCCAGCGCCATTGACCATGCAGGCAATCGATCCGTCCAGCTTGATGTAGTTCAGGTTGAACTTCGAGGCCTCAACCTCCAGCGGATCTTCCTCAGCCAGATCGCCCAACTCCTTCAGGTCTTTATGGCGGAACATCGCGTTGTCATCGAAGTTGATCTTGCAGTCGAGCGCCATCAGCGCGCCGTCCTTGGTAGTGATGAAGGGGTTGATCTCCAGCAGCGAGGCGTCCGATTCAATGAAGGCCTTGTAGAGGCCAGTCATGAATGCGACTGCGGGGTTGATCTGTGTTTTATCCAGCCCCAACTTGAACGCCAGCTTGCGCGCCTGATAGGGTTGCAGGCCAAGCGCTGGTTCTATCGTCTCCTTGTAGATCAGCTCTGGGGTGTCGTGGGCGACCTGCTCAATCTCCATGCCGCCCGACTGCGAGGCCATAAAGACGACTTTGCCGGTCGCGCGGTCCAGCACAATGCCGAGGTAAAGTTCGCGTGCAATCGCCGAACCGGCCTCGATCAGCAGGCGCTGAACCTTCTGCCCCTGCGGGCCTGTCTGGTGGGTGACCAGTTGCATTCCAAGAATAGTCTTGGCCTGTGCTGCCGCGTCCTCCAGCGTCTTGACCACCTTGACGCCGCCGCCCTTGCCACGCCCGCCAGCGTGGATCTGAGCCTTGACGACGACCGCCAGATTGCCCTTGTCGAACAGTGTTTTTGCGGCCGTGTCCGCCTCTTCCAGCGAGGTGGCCATCACGCCGTCAGGTACGGGAACACCGTACTTTCGCAGAATTTCCTTTGCTTGATACTCGTGAATCTTCATTGATATTTGTCTCGATCCTATGAAAATACTCAAAATTGGGAAAAACCCGTCTCTTCAATACTAGCGGATTGAGGCGGAGCGGGCCAATCGAGGCCGTTCCGTTGCAGGGTTTCCCGCAACGGGCGAAGGATGGTGCGGATAATGACTGTTGCCTGATACCCTTGCAGAGATGAGCCTGCATGGCGATTTGAAGCGCGTTGTTGAGCAGCGAGAGGTCCTCTCTCGCTTGCAGGCGCGCGCCCTGTTTGACTTTGTACTGGTGGGCAGCAATGTTTTTGCAGGCAACAGCGAACCCGACAGCGCGCACTCGCTCCAGCTTGCTGCGTTGCTGGGAGCCATTGGAGCGCGTGGCGAAACCGCTGCCGAGTTGGCCGGATTCGCCGACGCCATGCTCGCCGCCGCCGTCTCCATGCCGCTCACAGACGTCGAGCGCGATCATTTGGTCGACACCTGCGGTACCGGCGGAGACAATACCGGCACCTTCAACATTTCCACTGCAGCCGCACTGGTTGCAGCCGCTGCCGGTGCGACGGTCGCCAAGCACGGCAACCGCGCCGTCACCTCGCTCTCTGGCTCAGCTGATGTGCTGGAGGCGCTTGGCATTGCCATCAATCTCTCGCCCGCCGAGGGTGCAGCCTCTCTGCGCGCGCACCGCTTTGCCTTTCTGCACGCACCCAGCCTGCATCCTGCGATGAAAGCCGTTAATCCTCTGCGTCGCGCCCTTGGCGTACGCACAGTCTTCAACGTTCTCGGTCCGTTGGCCAACCCCGCCGGAGCCCGCGCGCAGGTGATGGGCGTCTTCTCCGCTCATCTGGTTCCTATCGTCGCTGAGGCGATGCGTCTGCTCGGTGTTCGCCACGCGTTTGTAGTTCACGGCTCGCTGAATAATTCTTAAAATCACGAGTCGGACGAAGTCGCGAATCTCACGTCTGCGCGCAGCAACATTATTTCAAGAAGTCTCGCCTCTGCGCCCGAATCGGGAATCGACGAGCTATCTATCTCCGGTCCCAGTCAGGTCGCCGAGGTGCGTGGCGACGCAGTCACCTTCTACCGGCTCACTCCAGAGCAGGTTGGCCTTGCCACGGCGCCCATCGAGAGCCTGCGCGGAGGCGAT
>CAZPZL010000121.1:0-7350 GCA_964590925.1 uncultured Granulicella sp. | reverse complement strand
TTACCGTCGGCCAGCAAGGCAATCGCCATAGCTCGCTCGGCATCGGGATTGTCTGGCTCAATCTCAAGCGAGCGACCGTAGGCCGCGGCAGCCTCCTTCGGCTTCTTCATCTCGTCGAAGCAGTTACCCAACTCCAACTCCAACCGCGCCGTTCGATCCATCACCGGAACCGCAGAGAGTGTCTCGACCGCGCGCGCAACGTTGCCTTCTTCGCGATAGAGCGTAGCCATTCGCAACACCACTTCTTCGTTGCTCGCGTCGATCTTTTGCGCTGCCTTGAACTGGGCCTCAGCCTTCGTATGGTCGTTGTTCAATGCGTAGAGTTGCCCCAGAAGCAGCTTTGCCTCCATGTCTTCCGGCTTTAATCGCGTAATCGTCTCGTACTCGGCGATGGCGCGTTGCAGCATCTCAGCGGCCTGTGCGCCCTGCATATCGCCCAACGAGCGCAGGTAGACCTGCCCCAACAGCGTGTGCGCAGTCAGATCGTCGGGATTAGCCTTCACCTGATCCTGTGCCGAGCTTACCGCATCCTTGATCCGCCCAATCTTAAAGTAGAGGTCGGCCAGCCCGTCCTGCAACCGGGCAGAATCGGGATCGGCGTTGAGAGCTTTTTTGAACTCCTCGACCGCTTGCGTCGCATAGTCCTGACGCCCCGCACTGATTGCCATCTCCTCGTACAGATGCGACAACCCATAGTGATAGTATGCGCTTGATCGGTCCGGCTCCGCCTGTGCTGCCGTCGGCGGCGGGGCAGCAAGAAGCCTTGGCGTCGCTAGAAGTACGCAAGCTGCAAGAAACCCGGAGCGATACAGATATAACCGCTTGGAGCGTTTCCGCGAAGTAGAAAAGGGCAGAGTCATGGGTATGGGGTCCTATCCGGCGCTTTTCTCCGGCAAATCAAGGTCGCAAACACGCTTTAGACGACATGTAGCCTGCATTTTAGACGGTGCGCAACTTGCATTGGATGCAAACCGAAGACGAGCGTCGGAATACCCCGCAATTTACATACGAGCCAATTCCACACGCGACGCACCGCAACCTTCGGCTACATCCATCACCTTCGGCTGCATTCATTATAGACGGTTGCGTATTGCTGGTCGTACTGAAAGCTTGGCAGACAATGAACGACTGGTACAGCAACTCCGACAATGGGAAGTACAGAGATCTGAACTCCAGACTCGAAGACAACTCGTGGGTCAACCCTCGTCGGTATAGCCGAGGCTAGCGAGGAACTCGCGGTCTTCGTCGCCGAGAAGCGCGCGAGCCAGCAGGTCAGGGCGATTGTGCAACGTCTTGGCCAGCGCAGCCTTGCGACGCCAGCGCCGAATCGAGAGGTGGTCGCCGTTGGCCAAAACATCCGGGATCGGCATACCGCGAAAGTCAGCCGGACGGGTGTACTGCGGGTAGTCCAATATTCCTCCCGAGCCATGCGTGGACCGAGGAACCCCGTCGGAGGTCTTACCGTCGGCAGGATCGTCGGCGAGGACATCTGGTGCGCCAAAGCTCTCGTAGCGGTTTGAGTCTGCGTGGCCGAGAACGCCAGGAATCAGCCGAACGACCGCATCAACAACAACGGCGGCGGCAAGCTCGCCACCACTGAGAACGTAATCTCCAATGCTGAGCTCTTCGTCCGCTACGAGGTCGTTGACGCGCTCATCGACGCCCTCGTAGCGTCCACAAATGAGCACGATGCGGTTCAGCTTGGCAAGGCGGTGCGCGGTCGCCTGTGTGAAGGGCTTGCCCTGCGCCGAGAGTAAAATCACCGACTGGCGAGTGAGGTCGCGCGTGGGTTTGGGCGCAATTGGAGCAACAAAATGGCTTCCCTGCTCCCTGCTCTCTTCGCTGCTGTCGACTGCACTGCTGCTGGATACACCCAACGATTCGATGCAGTCGAAGATCGGCTGCGGCTTGAGCAACATGCCCTCGCCGCCACCGAAGGGCCTGTCGTCAACCGTGCGATGACGATCATGAGTAAAGGCACGTAGATCGTGCTTAGCCACCTCGACGATTCCGGTAGCAATAGCTCGACTGAGGACGCCGTGGTCGAACGGACCAACAAAAAAATCAGGAAATATGGTGACGATGTCGAAGCGCATGATTATTTCTCGGCGGCGCGGTTGGGTGTGGTGGTTGGCTGTAGATTTATCTCAGCGAGGCCCGCAGGCAGCGACATGCGGATAGACTTTGCCGCCGTGTCGAGTGATAAGAGGTAGGCGCGGGCAAAAGGGATCAGAATCTCGTCGCCGATAGTAGACGCGAGGACCAACAACGGCGCTGCATCTTCCAGTCGGCGCGCACCATCGGGCGTACTGGGAAATTCAACACTGGCAACCGTGCCCAGCGGGCGGTCGTGGTCGAAGACGGTGCAGCCGACGAGGTCAGAGATGTAGGCTGCGTCATCGTCTAGCGGCGTACGCTCGGCCAGTGGGACGATGACTTCCCTGCCCGCCAGCTTCTCTGCCTGCTCGATGCTGTCGACGCTGGCAAAGTGTAGGACAATGCGGCCCGCATTGCGTCCGGTGGGAAGCCAGAAGGTTGCGACCTCGGCCTGCTGGAGTGGAACGGCGGTGAAATCGGCTGGGAAGATCTCGGCAGCGGGAGAATCGGCAAAGCCTGCTGGCGCAAGCCAAACGCGGGATTCGCGCGCGAAGCGGTCGGGAAAGTCGGTGAAAAGGTCGGCTAGCACCTCGCCCTTACGTCCCTGAGGACGAAGGACTTGGGCCAGCACAATCCATTGCGAGGCGGATTCCATGTGGTTCCTATCGTCGGCAGCCGTTATATTGCACGTTGCCGAGCCAAAGCAACTCCTCAGCCGCGCGCTGCCCACCGCGGCAAAGTTCCGAGTAGTCCATCGCCACGATAGCTTCTGCGTCCAACTACACTGCTGTCGTGTCGCTGGATGCACCCTCACACTGCCAACTACACGTCCGCATCGACCGCTACAACCAGACTGGCGCAACAGTGCCAAAGTCAGTTGCCGACCGTCTGGTTCCCCTCTTCGTCCTCATCATCGTCCTCGTCATCTTCTACGATGTCGAGGGCGAAGCGGTGGTGCAGCTTCATGCTGGCAGCGCCCAGTATGGTACGTAGCGAGCGAGCCGTGCGCCCCTGCTTGCCGATCACTTTGCCAATGTCGGACGGTGAGACACATACGCTGAGTACGGTGACATCTCCATCCTCAATGACATCGACGGATACTGCATCAGGATCATCAACCAGAGCCTGAACAATCTCCATAACCAGTTGCTGCATCCTGTCGACCGCTTGATCGCTTGCTTCGGTAATAGCTTCATTCATCACAGACACCTCATGGGAGTATGCTGCGCCGGTCCGATTCAACTCGTCGCCTCCATCTGAGGGAGGTCTTCAGAGAAAAATCCAATAACTGTCGGCGCAGACCCGTGCCACATCCTTGAAGAGAAGCAAATGTGCCACGCAGACCGCTCGACTAAAGCGGACATGCGAGAAGTTTATGCGAGGATAGCGAATGTCAAACAAAAAGAACTTCGTCCTCGGCATCTATAGGCACTACAAGATGGTTACTTGAGAACTATATGGTAACTAAACTGCGGGGGAGGCCACGACGGCAGCCGCTTCAGTAACAGGCGCCGCAGCAACCACTTCAACAACTGGCTTGGCGAAGAGAAGAGCGACGCGGCTCGACAGTTGAGCGCCGTTTCCGACCCAGTAGTCGATGCGATCGCGCTTGAGTTCGAGCGAGGCTGGCGTGGTGCGCGGGTTGTAGGTGCCTACAACTTCAACCGAACGACCGTTGCGGGCGCGATCCTTCTCGATGACAACTACGCGATAATGGGGCTGCTTACGGGCGCCTACGCGCGCCAGGCGAATCATCAACACTTGGGAAATCCTCTCAGAAAAACTATGTATTTGGGCGAAGAGATTGAGCGATCCGGCCTCCGGTCGTAAACTTCCCGACTGGTCTAAACGTGCCCGACCTCTCGGCGGCGGAACCGCGATTCACACAACCCAACACCTAAGTATGACGGAGATTGCAAGATTTCGCAAATGGCAACTCTTGTCAAATTACAAGTCGACCCCCTATGGGTGCTTATGCTGTGATGGAATCATCCGCAGGTGAACTCCTATCATTTGAATTCTCTAGCTTTATTACGATGGATTGGGCAGGAAGCGGTAGCCGATGCCACGGACCGTGGTGAGATGAATAGGGTTGGAGGGATCGTCCTCGATATAGCGGCGCAGGCGGACGACGAAGTTGTCGATGGCGCGGGTGTCGGTGTCCTCTCGGACACGCCATACCTGCTCCAAAATCTCCTTGCGGGAGATGATTTGGCCTGCTCGGTCGGTAAGATAGCGGAGAAGGTCCGCCTCCATGACCGTGAGGCGCGTGGTGCGATGAGGCGCGACCAACTCTAGCGCATCGAAGCGGATGGTGCGGTTGTTGAAGGCGTAGCTGTCGGGCGGAGGAGGTTGAGAAGCAGATACCTCCGCTGCGCTACGGGATGACAACAAAGAAGATTGAGTAGAGTGCCAAACGCTGCGGCGAAGCAGTATCTTGATGCGAACGAGGAGGATCGAGAGGTCGAATGGTTTTGGCAGGTAGTCATCGGCACCGGCCTCAAGGCCTTCAAGGATATCCTCAGGACGAGCGCGCGCGGTCAGCATCAGGATGGGCGTGTAACACTGAGCCTCGCGCAGAGTATGAGCGATGGTGAAGCCGTCGGTGCCGGGCAACATACAGTCGAGGACGATGGCGCCGATTGGTTCGGGCGGGGCGAGAAGATAGGCAAGCGCAGCGTCGCCATCGGCTTCGTGATGCGTGCGGTAGCCCTCAGCAGCAAGGTTGAAGAGCAGGCCTTGCGCGAGATGCTCTTCGTCTTCAATCAGTGCGATGAGTGGTCCAGTCTCGCTCATGGGTTAATTCTACTGGGACTCCCTCTGCGGCGAGTCGGCCAGCGGAAGCGTGAGCGTGATGGTGGTTCCGAGGTTCGGCCCGGGGCTGGTGGCGTGGATGTTTCCCCCATGCTGGCGAGCGATGGCTCGCACCAGGAAGAGACCGAGGCCGGTGCCTTTGATGCGCACGGCATTGCGTCCCGGGACTCGATAGAAGCGTTTGAAGATGCGTTTGAGCTGGTTGGGCGGAATGCCGACGCCGCTGTCAGTAACGCTAAGCGCGACGTTGGTGTAGAGGCTGATTGCCAGCGCACAGCGAATCTCAACTCCACTCGGCGAGTACTTAACAGCATTGTCAAGAATGTTGAGGACGGCGGTACGGAGGTCTTCGACGACAACGCAAACGTACAGGCGATTGTAGCCGGGAATCGGAGCGAGTTGGATAGCCTCGGTGGGAAGATGATGGCGTTGCAGCGTGATCTCGATGCACTCGGCGACCAGCGGAACGAACTCGATGAGCGTGCGATCCTGCGGGCGTCGCGAGCCTATCTCGCCAGCCTTGAGAACCTGTTCGACAGTGGAGAGCAGGCGCTCGGAGTCGGCCAGCATGATGTTGTAAAACTGCTGGCGTTGCACCTCGGGAACTTTGCGTCGCTGTAGCGTCTCCAAATACAGACGGATGCTTGTGATCGGCGTCTTCAATTCGTGCGTGACGGCGTTGAGAAAGGTGTCCTGACGCTCGTTGCGGCGCACCTCGCGAACGAGGAAGACGGTGTTCAGAACGACGCCGGTGACCAGCAGCCCGAAGAGAATAATGCCCAGAACCAGCATCGCGAAGCGCCGCTCGTTGAGGATAATCCAAGCGATATTGACGACGATGAGGCCAACGACAACCAGCACTCCAAGAGTGATGGCCAGGGCGATTGCTCCACGTCGTCGGTTGATGTTCATGGCGTGATGATGAGTATAGAGCAGTTCTCTGCGGGGTGTGCCGACACAAATGCGTGGAGTACCACGTCGCATGAGTGATATTCTCTGGCGATGGGAAATGAATTGGGTTCAGGTGCGGAGATGCGGCGGCTGGGCGAGCTGTATCGTGCGATGTCGGATGGAGAACTGTTGCGGCTTGCGGAGCGGCCCAGTGACTTGACCGATGCAGCGCAGGGAGCGCTGCACGTCGAGATGGCAAGTCGAGGATTGAACGCCAAGGTTGAGCCTGTAGCGGCTGGATTCACGGTCGAGTCGGATCGATTTGCGGCGGATGGGGCCTTCGCACGGGATGAGAATTCGGTATTCACCCAGCAGGCGCCCAACCTGAAACCGGAGCCGTTAGCCAAGGGCTTGGCCAAGGGGACGACCTCGCTGATGGTCTTCCACGACGCATTTGCGGCGGGCGAGGCTTGCGATCTACTGGAAGCGGAGGGCTTCGAAATCCAGGTGCGAGATGTGGCGGCGCGCGGAGATGGATCGGTCTACGGCGGACCGCCAGTGGCGCTACAGGTGATTGTGCGACAGGACGATTTGGAACGCGCGATAGGGCTCCTGCGTGCGAAGATGGGACTATTTCCGCAGCAGGAGGTCGAGGTTGCCGACGAGGTGGTAGACGACGGATCGACAGTAGTGCTGGGTAACTTTGGGCACCGCGAGGACGCCAACGAGGTGGCTCACGTGTTGGAGGAGACGGGCGTGTGGCATCGCATCGTGGCCAATGCCGACGGCTCGGTCCAGGACGACGACTGCTTCACGCTGGAGGTCAAAGAGATCGACCTAGCACGGGCGGGTGAAATCATCGAACGGGCAATGAATCTGCCAAAAGAGTAGCAGCGCAGCTACAGGACGCCAGCGGGCTTGGGGTTGGACTTGTCGTAGTGCGCAACTTGGATTTTTTTGGCGAGACCTAGCTTCGAAAGGAGCCAGATGCCGTAGTAGTTGACATCAACTTCGTACCACGCAAGGCCGTGGCGGGCGCTGACCGGGTGGGCGTGGTGGTTATTATGCCAGCCTTCGCCGCCGGTAAGCAGCGCGACCCACCAACTGTTGCGCGAGTCGTCCTTGGTGTTGAAGCGGCGGGTGCCGAATAGGTGTGTTGCGGAGTTGACCAGCCATGTGGCGTGCAGGCCGACGGTGACGCGCAGGAAGGTTCCCCAAAGAAGCATCGAGATGGCTCCGGCGAGCGCGTGGCCGGGAGCGAGGGCTGCGCCGATGGCGAGCTGCACAATGCCGCTGAAAGTTAACGGGAGCCAGTGATATTTAGAGAGCCAGATGTGGACGCGGTCGCGAGTGAGGTCCGGCGCGTAGCGACCCAGTAGCGCGGTCTCTGAGTGTAGCGCGCGACCGGAGAGTATCCATCCGGCGTGAGACCACCATGCGCCTTCGCGGGGAGTGTGCGGATCGCCTTCGTGGTCAGAGTTCTGGTGATGAACACGGTGGGTTGCGACCCAGAAGATCGGACCGCCCTCCAGCGCCATCGTGCCGCAG
>CAZPZL010000120.1:3129-7428 GCA_964590925.1 uncultured Granulicella sp. | reverse complement strand
ACAAGAGCACTTTAAGTCCTTTAAAAGCACTACAAGAAATCCTTCAGCACCCTCGCCAGCACCCTCGCAGACCTCTGCTTTTTTGCTCCAAGCCGCTGCCTTCCAGCGGCAGAGGTCGGGAAAAACGGACCTGTGCCGTTGCACAGCAGAGGTCTGGACCGGTTTGACCACTGCCGTTGTTCGGCAGAGGTCAGGACGCCGGAAATACGCCCAAATAGGATCTTTTGCACCAAAAGTCTCACTTTCTTACAAATTGGGCCTGAAATATCTACGTAATATATTGATATGTAAACACTTACGCATAATATTTCGGGGGTGCCGATGAGGGTGCTTAGCTTCATCTTTGCGCAACATTTTTCAGGAGCGCAGTGTCTTCCTGCCCAAGGAGCACCGACCTTTTGCTCTGCTTTGCCCCAAAGGAAGTACTGTACTTTGCATGTGCTCTAATGAATGCAACGTTTTATCAATATCTTCTGCAAGGTTGCCAGTCTGCACCGTTCTGTATTCGTAATTTGAAAATGTGCCAGTGGAAGGAACTGGATCATGGAACTCATCGCCGTACTTGCCGTCGGACTAGTACTTGCAATTCCGGTCCTCGCCATCATCGCATTGGTGAAAGTCTCCAGGCTGAGTCAGCGCTTTCAGGAACTGGAAGATGACCAGCGAAGCATGATTCTTGACCTGGAAGGTGAGGTCTCCCGCCTTCGTAGCGAAGTTGCTGCTTTCCGGAAGCTGGATGACGCGGCCTCAGCGGCTCCGGCAACCACTTCCGTAAACGAGCTTAAACCTGCCGTTGCACCTGCTGAGGTGGTGGTGTTCACTTCGCCTGACGCGGCCCACCGGCCGGAAGAGTTTGTGGCATCGCCCGTCCCGGCGTGGAAACAGGATTTCGACTCCGGTCTTGATGCTCCCTCCGCGACGTCACTTAATTCATTGATGGATACAACCATTCCGGAGACGGCGCAGGAAATGGCTACAGCCCATGAGGCCGAAGTACGCATTCCGGCCTCTCTTGCCTACCAGTTGCTGACTCATCCAGAAGGGCCTCATGCTGATGAGGAGCTGTTCGCAGATTCTGCCTATGACGAAGAAGATGCGCAGCCCTTCGTTGCGCCAGCAGCCAGTCAGATACCGGCGTATTCTGCTCCCGTATTTGCGAACTTTTCCAGTGAACCGCCTCGTCCGAGTTTTGCCGAACGGATACGCATGGCACTACCGCTGGAAGAAGTTCTGGGAACGAACCTCTTTGCCAAAATCGGTATCGCTCTGCTGGTGCTGGGCTTCGCCTTCCTGGGCAAGGTAGCACTTCTGGCCATGGGACCGGTCGAGCGTGTCGGACTCATCTATGCAGCAGCGGTGGCATTATTGGGCGGCGGCATACGGATTGAGGGCAAGGAGCGCTATCGTCTAGTAGCGCGTGCGGCGATTGGCGGTGGTTGGGCGCTGCTCTTCTTTACCACCTTTGCCATGCATTACATTTCGGCCATGCAGGTGATCGCATCCAACACTCTCGATTGCGTTCTCATGCTATTGGTTGCCGCCGCAATGGTGTCCCATACACTGCGTTACCGCTCTCAGGTGGTCACCGGACTGGCTTTCATTCTGGCCTTCCTCACCGTGGCTCTGGGGCAAGACACCATCTACTCGCTAACCGCGGGCGTCATCCTAGCTCTTGCCATCGCCGCCATTGCGCTGCGTATGAATTGGTTTGAACTAGAAGTCTTCGGCATTCTGGCCAGTTTCGCGAATCACTATTACTGGCTCTATCGCCTCTACCCAGAGGGTATGACAGGTCACCCCTTCCCACAGTTCTGGCCCAGTGCCATTATCCTGGTGGCCTATTGGGCGATCTTCCGGGTTTCCTATGTCGCGCGATCCATCCACTCCCCACGGGAAGAACAAACCTCCACCATTGCGGCTATTCTGAACACCATCGGCTTGCTGACGGTGATGAAGTTCCAGTCAACCCACCCTGAGCTGGCTTTCTACGCACTCCTGGGGTTGGGCGCGTTTGAATTTGCTTTCGGTCAGCTTCCCATCACGCGTCGCCGCCGTGCCGCCTTTACTCTGCTCACGGTTCTCGGATCACTGCTGGTCTTTACAGCCGTCCCATTCAAATTCAGCGGCGACAATATCGCTTTCTTCTGGATGATCGTGGCTGAAGCTCTACTGATTACCGGAATCACACAGAAAGAAATTGTCTTTCGTCGCCTGGGCCTTCTGGGTGGAATCTTTACCGGTGGGGTGGTCCTCTACGAGGCTCTTTCGATCATCGATCTCCGCCAGCACTCCGACAAGCTGCTGATACAGGATGGCGTGCTGCTGCTGGCTTGCGCGGTATTCTTCTACGCGACACCTTATTTCCTGGCCCGACGCTGGCCGGAATGTTTCCAGGGCATCGACGATATCGGAACCATCCTGCACAGTTATATCGCAGGAGCTACGGCCTTTCTGGGTATCTGGGCACTCTGCTCAGGCGATGCGATTGCCGTCGGATGGGCTCTCCTGCTGCTTCTGATCGCGCTCGGAGTCCGATACCTGAAGAGTATTCATTTGCAGGTACAGGCCTTACTTCTGATGCTTGCCATCCTTGTGCAGGTCATCTCTGTGAATTGCCGCTGGTCGGAGATGTATCCTCTGCACGCGCCCTGGCGTTTGGTAACCCTGCCCGCAGTGGCCCTCATCTTCTATGCGGTTGCCTGGCTAATGCGCGGACTCGATAAACAGGCATTCTTGCTGCGCAGGACGGTTCTGTGGAGTAGTTCGACATTGCTGGTCATGCTGGTCTGGTTTGAAGTCAACCAGCCGTGGGTTGCAGTTGTCTGGGCTGCGTGTGCCGTGCTGCTTCTGCTGGCTGGTCGCAAGCTGCGAATCTCCGATATTCTCTATCAACAACACGCACTAGCTCTTGCCATTGGCATTCAACTGCTGTCTGTCAATCTCGGCACGGCAGGGATACTGCAACGTTATTTGCCCATCATTCTTTGCTCGGCGGTATTCTATACTATTTCCCGCATCTGCACATTGCCCGAAGCAGTCTATCGTAGGCCTGCGGGATGGGCGCACACCTGGGCAGCAACAGCATTGCTTGCTGTTCTTGCCTGGAACGATTCGCCGCAGCCATGGGTTCCAGCTATCTGGGCTGGATTTGCTCTGACTCTGGCCGTCATCGACCGCATCTATACTATTGAAGAACTGCCCTTACAGGCGCATTGCCTCGCTCTGCTCTCCATCTTCTGGGTCGCCTTCGTTGATATGTTCGATGATTCGAAGTGGCACAGCACCGACGTTCGCCTGATCGCTGTCGCGGTCGTGATTGCCGTTCTCTATTCTCTGGCCCGTTGGATTCGCTGGCCTCTCTCCATGCCCGGCACAACCTTCCGCCATCTCTATACCTGGCCCGCATCCGCACTGCTTGCCTGGCTCCTGTGGAGCGAGTTGCAGGCGATCTCGGTTGCTGTCGCGCTGGCCGTGCTCGGCCTGCTACTCTTCGAGTTTGGCGACATCTTCAGACAGCCGCAGCTCAGACTACAGGCTTATGTCGCCCTTGCCGCTTCGTTTGGCCGCATCTTCTTCGTCAATCTCACTGCACAGACTCTTCCCGGCGATTGGATCAGCCCGCGCCTCTATACCGTGCTTCCCATCGCCTGCATTCACTTCTTCCTTTGGACCCAGTTGCAGACAGGCAAGATCGAGCCAGAGTTTCGCCGCTTTTCCGCAGCTGACCTAATGGCCTGGTTTGGTTCTGGATGCATTGCCGGTGTGCTCTACTTCCAGATGCTGCCTGAGTGGATCGTTGCTGCCTGGAGCGGTTTTCTTCTTCTCCTCGTGATTGCTGCTCATTTCTTGAAAAAGGAAGTCTTTCTCCAACAGGCGGCACTCCTCACCGTCGCCATCTTGACTCGTGCAATCGGGCACAACATCTTTGGCGAAAGCTATTTTTCAGCAGGATCATGGCATGGCAACTTCATGGTTCTGGGAGTGGTTTGCCTGACCTTCTGCTTCACGCTGCCTTTAGCCTTTAAGCTGCAGAAGCGCTATGCAGATCCGCTGTCACTCTCGAAGATTTCCAGAAGAACAGCACTCAATCACATCGAGCAGTGGCTCTTCTTTGCCCCAGCTTTGATTGCAGCAGTCGCCATTGCCGTTCAGATGAATCCCGGTGTGGTCACTCTCGCCTGGGGCGTCGAAGGATTTCTCGTTATTCTTCTGGGACTCCTGAGTGGTCAGAGGAGCTATCGCATTACTGGCCTGATTCTTCTCCTGACGTGTGTGGGCAAGATACTGCTTCGCGATGCA
>CAZPZL010000120.1:0-3119 GCA_964590925.1 uncultured Granulicella sp. | reverse complement strand
GCGATGCATGGCATCTCAGCGAGCGAGACCGCTATATCACCTTTATCGCTCTGGGCGGCGCATTAACACTGGTCTCTGTCCTCTATGGAAGGTATCGCGAGACGGTGAGGCGTCTGCTATGAAGCGAATCCTCGCGCTTGCGAGTCTGCTCATTATCGCTATTGGCGGCATCTATCTGGCCCAGCGCCACCAACGCCATGACGTTGTCAGCAGCAATGCCGTGCTCGATGCGGAGGCCGAGTGGCAGCGGGATCTATCCCGCGCTCCCTTGCACTATACCCGCATCCCCGATGACCAAGAGATCGACATCGGTAACGAACTGGCCAAACAGTATCTCAGCGTTCGTCCTCCGCTTGATGCGCGGGGGATGGCGACGGAGCAATATGTAGCCACTGTCGGAGCGCGGGTTGCCGCAAATATTCATCGCAGAATCCCGTTTCACTTCCACTATCTTCCTGACAGGGATCTGATCAACGCCTTTGCTTTGCCCGGCGGCCATATTTTTATTGGAGAGGGCCTGCTCAATCGGATGATCAGCGAAGATGAATTGGCATTTGTGCTTGGTCACGAGATCGAGCATGTGGACCACTATCATCCCGTCGAGCGTATTCAGATGGAGGCTCAGTTGAAGAGATTCAATCTCGATGTGGTTGCAGAGCTCAGCTCCATCCCTGTTTCGCTCTGGCAGGCCGGTTACAGCAAAGATCAGGAGTTTGAAGCAGACCGCGAGGGCGAAAGGCTTGCGTACGCGGCAGGCTATTCGCCGCAGGGAGTCATCGATATGATGGAATGCTTTGTACGCCTTGAATCGGAATATTCAGAGCGCGCCGGGACGCCGCTTCATGAGCTCAGCCATGTGGCAATCGAGGGGCTGGTCGGTTATTTCCGCACCCACCCGGTCTCTTCGGAACGTCTGGCGCAGGCCCGTCAAATCGTCCAGGAAGATCACATGGATACACATCGGTCCAAGCGCCCATTCCGTGTGGAATATGAAGTAACAGCACCTTGATTTATGGTTTGTACCCAGCATTTGCGAATAGGTTAAAAGCAGATCGAATGCAGTGCATGTTGCTTCCGATTGCTACGGGATTACGCACAAGCAGAATAGAACGAACCTCAATGCCAGCTTCTGCCGTTGTCTGTGGAACTCCAAAGAATTCCGTTCTCCGCTTCGATCGTATATTGCCCTCCCGCCGTTGAGCGGATGTGCAGAATCGCAGGGTGGCTCGCGCTCTTTATCGGTAATATGACCTCACTCCATTTACTGCCGTTGTTGCTGGAGTGCCAAAGATGGCTCTGAGTCCCACCAATCCAGACTTCCATACCAAAAACGGCAATCACGCGCATGCGTAAACGCTCGTTTGACAGCGCATCCATCCAGTTGTGCGCGCCATCGGACGAGTGCTGCGCATGTCCATTGCCGTCGATACGCCAGTAAAGACGAGCATTTTGCTGCTGAGGCGCAGCGGAGGGCTCGCTTCCCGCGATGGACGATAAGGAGGCCGTGGAATTCGTCATCGTGCCTGTTGGAGCTGCTTTGCGCGCACTGGCGGCGCTGGCAGACACTTGTGCAGGATTGGTTAGCCGCGAGGAATCCGCTGTTCCCTTGACAGATTGGTTGAATACGCTGATCTGAGTCTCTCCGGCGATCTTCCGCCGTTCGTGAACTTCGACGCCAATGGCAACTACCAGCATCAAGCTCGCAGCCAGCGCCATGGCGGGCATGCGCAGGCGAGGCCAGGAGAGAACGGGATGTACGGCCCGACGCATGTCAGGCAATGAATCGACAGCTTCCGTCGTCAGCGCCAACAACTTACGGCATTCCACGCACCGCGCCAGATGGGCCAGGATCGGCTCACGCTCATACGCCTGCAACGAGCCCTCCTGAAAGGCGGTGAGCAGATCGGCCTCTGGATGAGATCCAGCTTCCTGGTCCTTTGCCAGCTCCAGGAGCAACGGATTGGATTCAGCTTCTTTCACTGCACTGTGCCCATCTTTCTTTAGAACGATTGAGTCTGCTGTTCTTGCTGCAAAGTTGCAGCGACATTGATATTGATATCGCGCACGTCGATCTCTGCCATGATTTCTTCGCACGCTCTGCGTGGAAATCCATTCGATTCGAGCTGTAGGCGCAGCTTCTTGTGTAATTGTTTAGTCAATCGATCAATTTTGCGAGAAATCGTCGATTCATGCGCACCCATTTGTCTGCCAATCGCTGCGAGGGTCCTCCTGTCAAGAAAATATGCAGCCAGAAGAAAGCGTTCTTCTGCATCGAGCGAAGCCAGAGTCTGCTTCACCGCGTTGGCTATCTTCTCATCCGAAAGCAATGGTGCAGCTACTTCCGGTGCAGCGAAATACATGCCTTCTTCGACTTTCTCCTCAAAGCTCATCTCTCGTTTGACAGACCGGCAATGATCGATATGGCGCTGCGCCAGTACCGTTCTCAGCCAGCCTTCCAGTGAGCCACGTCCGGTATAAGATTCGAGGCGCGAAACCCGTCTTCCCTCGCGATTGGGTAGGCCATAAAGATCGGCCCAGAGGCTTGCGGCTAGCTCCTGCCCCGCTGCATCATTCTGAGTCAGGCGAACCGCCGTTGCATAGAGTGCGGGCCGGAAGCGCTTCATGAATTCATCCCAGGCCGCATCGTTTCCCGTGGCACAGGCTCGGGCAAGGACCAGTTCCTTCAGATGTAGCGTGCGTAGAAGTGTAATCTGTTCCGCATCACTTCTATCCGCGGCGGTCTTTTGCAGGATTGCGCCGACCACGCCGGTGAATGCCGCTACGTCCATGCCATATTGCCCGGCTTCGGCATCCTCATAGAGCTGGGTAATTGCTGTAGACATGATCCCGCTCAATCCTTTTGCGTTCACGGAGTTGAGAGCGGGGTTCGGCATTCAAAGAATAGTAGCAAATCCTCCGCAAGAAATGCGCATTGACCGGCAACTACGAATAAGTCCGACGTGGATTCAAGCGAGCACATTCGAGGACATGCAGACCCGACAGACTTTGCAGCACCCTCTTTCGCACCCTCAATTGTGCTAAAGTCTGAAATCTCGGCTATGATCTCTGCCGTGTCGGGGCAGAGGTCGCCATCTGAAACACTCTATTATGTTTACGAA
>CAZPZL010000119.1:0-7478 GCA_964590925.1 uncultured Granulicella sp. | reverse complement strand
TGGTTTCGCGCCATGTGGTGGGTCACGACTCAGAAGAACGGTGCCAGCGCGCTAGGGTTCCCACAACGCTCACCACCAGGACTCTTTACCCCCGCAGCTTGTGGTGGTTTGAAGCCAACCCCTGTAGGCCGACTTCGGAGGACCTCCCTCCATCTCCGATAAAGCATCGCCGTGTCGTATCCACTATGCGGCGACTCGGCGTTCACAGCACACGACCTCCTAGCATATCAAGCTGCTTGTAAGGTTCTTTCACTCAAAGGAAGCAGACTAATTACTGGGAAGCTGGGTGGTGTTCCAATTGCCGCCGAGGGCTAGCTGGAGTTGGGCGCTGGCGACGATGCGGCGCGCAACCAGAGCTGCTGCAGCGCGTTCGTCGGTCAACTGAATAGTCTGGTTGGTGAGGACTTCGAGGTAGGTCGTCAGCCCACGTTGGTAGCGCAGCAGCGATAGCTCGGTGCTGTGTCGAGCGGCATCGACCGCGCGCTGTTGCACCGCCGCCTCCTGCTCCAACACACGCAACGCCGCAAGCTGATCCTCCACATCGCGGAAGGCCGAGAGCACCTGCTCGCGATAGAGCGCAATGGCCTGCTCGCGTTGCGCCACGGCGTAGTCCACCTGCGCACGTCGCCGTCTCGCATCGTATAAAACCTCGCTGGCCACAGGACCGCCGCCCCACATTGCACTGCTGGAGTCAAAGAGCTGGCTGATGAGAGTACTCTCCACGCCACCGGTCGCGCCCAGCGTGATGTTGGGGTAGTAGACCGCCCGCGCTACACCAATCAGAGCATTGGCCGCGGCCACTCGTCGCTCGGCTGCGGCGATGTCTGGCCTGCGCTGCAACAGCTCCGAAGGCACGCCGGTAGGCACCGACGGCGCATCACCCGTGAGCGGCTGGTCTGCAATGTGGAAGTTTGTCGCGGGCTCGCCGACGAGCACGGCAATGGCGTGTTCGTACTGCGCGCGCTGGACACCCAAATCGATGAGCTGCGCGCGCGACTCCTCCAGCTGCGCCTCAGCCTGCGCCACTTCGCTCTCGTCGCCAATCCCGCCCTTGAGCCGCGCCTGCGTAAGCTGCAACGTCTGCGCATACGCATCGATGGTACTGCGTAGCAACTGCACCTGCAGGTCGATCCCGCGCAGTTGCAGATAGGTCACCGCAAGCAGCCCTTGCAGACTGAGCCGCGTGTTGGCGAGATCCGCCGCAGAAGCCTGCGCACTAGCCGAGCTCGACTCTACCTGCCGCCGCACTGCGCCCCAAAGATCCGGCTCCCACGAAATACTGAGCGGAATCAAAAATTCCCAGTAACTCTGCTCGCTCCCCGCCGTTTTCAACGGCGTAGTGGCGGAGATGCGATTGCGCGAGGCGGAGCCGCCCAGCGCCACCGTCGGGTAGAGCGACGCGTGATTCTCTAGTACAAGATCGTGCGCCTGCTCGTACGCATGCAAAGCCGCCGCGATGCTCTGGTTCGCATTGGCGCAGCGCGTCTCCAGATCGTTCAACTCGACGCTCTGGTAGACGACCCACCACGCGCCACGATCCGTCGCATCGGCAGGTTTGGCGGCAGCCCAATCGCCGTTACGACCATTGTCAGAGAACTCCGGCGGAGCAGGCACGGTCGGAGCCTTGTAGTTCGGCCCGACAGTCTTGCATCCTCCCAGCACCAGCGCGCCCAGCAGCGCAGCAGCGCAATAGCTACGCGCGCTCATGGCTTGGCTCCCGCGTCGGTCAAGACGACGCGCACCAGCTCACCTTCGGTTAGCGAGTCGGGCGGGTTGGCGACGACCGCCTCGCCCCGCTCAAGTCCGCCCAGAATCTCCATCTCCGCGCCAGAGTCACGCCCTGCGGTCACGCGAACGATGTGAATGTGTTGCGTTGCATCGACAGTCGCGACGTGCAGCCCGTCCGATTGCAGAATCAGCGAACTGATCGGCACAATAAGCGCGGGAACATTAGATGAAACATTCAAATGTACCTCGGTGTAGCAGCCCGGCAACAGCTCACCCGAGCGGTTGTCCACGTCCACCTCAGCCAGCAGCGTGCGTGTCGCCTGGTCTACCGCTCCAGAGCTACGCACCAACTTGCCCTGAAAAACACGCCCAGGAAACTGAGGTAGCGTCAACGTAGCCATCACGCCGTTCTTCGCATCCGGTGCGTAGATCTGCGGTACATTGATGAAGACCCGCAGCGTACCGATGGCCGAGACATCAAAGACCTCCTTGCTGGTCAAAACCATTCCCGCGCCGGGTGTTGTCGTCGACCCGGCAGAGGTGACCAATTGGCCGATGTCCAGATTGCGTGCGGTAATTACACCATCGAAGGGAGCCTCGATGCGCTCGAACGATTGCAGCTCTTCGAGCCTCCGCACATTCGACTGCGCGGAGTTAACCTCAGTCGTTCGCGCCTCGAACTGCGAGACAGCATTGTCGGTATCTTGCTGCGAGACAGCGTTCTGCCCAACCAATCCGCGATAACGATCCGCCGTCACTTTGGCCAACGCGGCGTTGCTCTGAGCCGTGGCAAGGTCGGCTTTCGCCTGCGCGAGTTGCTGATCCAGCTCCGGCGTTTCGATGACCGCCAGCAGTTCGCCTTTGCGCACATGCGAACCGATGTCGTGCGACCAGCTCTTCACATAACCCGTCGTGCGCGCATAGATCGGAGCCAGCGTGTAGGCCTGCATGTTTCCCGGAAGTAAGATCTCCCGTGTGTCTCGCTCGAAGGTCGGTTGCACCAGCTCGACCGGCGGCGCGGCGTTGGACTCGGTGTACGTCTTCAGCTCGCTGCTTGCGTGGACACGGCGCACGATTCCAACCGTAGCACTGACGACGACCACAATCAGCGCGCCCGCGACCAGCGTCAGCAGTGATCGGCGCGAAACCTCGGGGGCCTCGGATTCATCGCGTTTGGTCACGGCCTCGCTATTGATGGTTGATAACTTCGTTTCTTCAGCCTTCATATCCGCATCTCCGTGGGCACGAATTTCGTCTCGCCATAAATAGTTCTCATGCCTGATCCTCGCTCACATCAAAATTCTGCGCTGCAACATTATTGTTCTGCGCGTCGTTGCGGGGCGGAGGATCGTTGCGATGCATCAACGAAAAAAAGACTGGCACGAACGTCAGTGTGCCGAACGTCGCCAGCAAAAGTCCGCCGATGACGGCGCGACCGAGCGGAGCGTTCTGCTCGCCTCCATCGCCCAACCCTAGCGCCATCGGCACCATGCCGATAATCATCGCCAACGCCGTCATAATCACAGGGCGAAAGCGCGTGAAACCCGCTGTCAAAGCGGCTTCTGCGGCGTTCATGCCATGCTCCATCTGTTCCTTGGCAAAGCTGACCACCAGAATCGAATTTGCCGTCGCCACGCCCATGCACATGATTGCGCCAGTCAACGCAGGAACGCTGATGTGCGTACCGGTCAGGAAGAGTAGCCATACGATTCCGGCCAGCGCACCGGGAAGCGCCGCGATGATGATGAACGGATCTAGCCAGCTTTGGAAGTTCACCACGACCAGCGCGTAGACCAGCACAATCGAAAACAAAAGCCCGTAGGATAGTCCTTCAAACGAGCTGTGCATGGTTTGAATCTGCCCACGCAGATAAATCTGCGAACCGGCTGGCAACTTCGCTTTGTACTCGTCGATGAACTTCTCCACTCGACCTGCGACGCTTGCCAGGTCCGTACCCTCGACCGAGCCATAGATGTCGATCATCGGCTGCGCGTTGTAGTGGCTCACAGTTCCGGGCTCAACGCCGCGCACTAGCGACGCCAGATTGCCGAGAATCTGCGGCGGAGCGCTCGACCCATTCGTCGAGATGGGAAAATTCTGTAGGTCCTGTAGGTCTGTCACCTCGTACTGCGGCGTTTGCACAGCGACGCTGTAGCTCACATGGCTCTGCGGGTTCAGGTAGAACGTCGGCGAGGTCTGCGAGCTTCCGCTCAGGCTGGTCAACAGATCCTGCGCGATGTCCTTCTGGCTGTATCCCACCTGCTGCGCTCGCGTGCGATCCACGTTGACCGTCCACTTTGGCTGGTCGAACGGCTGCTGTATGCGCAGGTCGGTGGTTCCAGGAATCTGTGCGATCTGCTGCATCAAATGCTCGGCCAGCACGCGATTCTCGTCCACCTTCATCCCGGTGATCTGCACGTCAATCGGCGCGGGTAGTCCGAAGTTCAGAATCTGGCTCACCATATCGGTCGGCAGGTAGTAGAACTCGACGCCGGGAAACTGCCGCGTCAGCTTGTCGCGCAGTGCCTGTGTGTACTCCGCCGTTGGACGGTGCCTTTCAGCCAGAGAGACCAGAATGTCCGCGTCACCCGAGCCGATCGGCGCCGAGTTTGAGTAGGAAAGATTCAACCCCGAGTAGGGCAGTCCGATGTTGTCGATCACCGTGCCCAACTCACCCTGTGGGATCACTGCACGGATTGTATTCTCGATCTGATCGCACAGCCGCGCCGTATCCTCGATGCGCGTCCCGGTATGCGCGCGCACATGCAGCTTGAACTGTCCGCCGTCGACCGAGGGGAAAAAATCCTGTCCCAGCCACGGATAAAGCGCCGCCAGCGAGATCACCCAGAACGCTACCATCGTCAGCAGAAACGACGTGCGATACTCCAGACAATTTCGCAACACGCCGTGGTACCAGTCGCGCAACCGCTCGAAATAATGCTCAAACGCAATCTGAAACCGCACAAAAGGATTACCGCTGGCCCGCGCCTGCTCCGCGCGATCCTGCTCATGTCCCTTCAGCAAATACTTCGCCATGGTCGGCACCACGGTGCGCGACAGCAAATACGATGCCAGCATGGCGAAGACTACCGCCTCAGCTAGTGGCACGAACAAGTACCGCGCTACGCCACCCAGAAAGAACATTGGCACAAAAACGATGCAGATCGCCAGTGTAGAAACAAACGCGGGTACAGCAATCTGCGCTGCTCCATTCAGAATCGCCGGTTCGACCTCCTCGCCCTCCTCCAAAAAGCGATTGATATTTTCAATCGTCACCGTTGCGTCGTCGACTAGAATGCCAACGGCCAGAGCCAGTCCTCCCAGTGTCATGATGTTGATCGTCTCGCCAAGCGCGGCCAGCATGAGCAGCGAGCAGATAATCGACAGCGGAATCGACACTGCGATAATCAGAGTCGAACGCCAGTTGCCGAGGAAGACTAGAATCATCACCGCCGTCAGGCATCCCGCGATAATGGCCTCGCGCACCACTCCGCTGATCGCCGATTTGACGAAGACCGATTGGTCGGAGATCGGACGAATCTGTAGCGCAGACGGTAGCTGCTTTGCAATCTGCGGCAGCCGCTCGCGCACGTTGGAGATGATGTCCAGTGTGCTTGCGTCTCCCGTCTTCTGAATTGTCATCAGCGACGAGCGCTGTCCATCGACGCGCACAATGTTGGTCTGTGGAGGGAAACCGTCGCGCACATTGCCGATGTCGTGGATGTAGACCGTTGCGCCATTGACCGACTTAATTGGCAGATCATTCAGCTCCGCTATCGACTGCGGCGCACTGTTGGTCTCCACCTGATAATCGACGTGGCCCATCTTCACTTCGCCCGCTGGCAGAATCACATTCTGCGCGCCGATGGCACTCACCACGTCCGAGGCCGACAGCCCACGCGCCTGCAGCTTTTGGGTGTCGATGTCCACCTGAATCTGCCTCTGCTTGCCGCCATAGGGAAAGGGTATCGAGGCGCCCTGCACCGTCGCCAGTTGCGTACGAATGAAGTTCGATCCGAAGTCGTTCAACTGCTGCTCGGTCAGTCCATTGCCCGACAAACCCAGTTGCAGCACTGGCACGCTCGACGCACTGTACTGAATTACCAACGGAGGAGTCGTGCCCGCCGGGTAGCCCCGCAGCGCCGTCTGCGCGATAGCCGTCACCTGCGCCACCGCCTGCGAAATGTTCACCGTTGGACGAAAATACACCTTGATGACCGAAACACCATTCAGCGTCTGCGACTCGGTGTGTTCGATGTCATTAACCGTCGTCGTTAGGCTGCGCTCGAACTGTACCGTAATCCGGTCGCTCAACTCCTGCGGCGACAACCCCGCATAGCTCCAGATCACCGAGACCACCGGAATGTCGATGTTGGGGAAAATGTCGACCGGAGTCCGCTCAATCACCACCGGCCCAATAAAGAACAGCAGCAGCGACAGCACGACGAAGGTATAGGGTCTCCTAAGTGCGAGACGGACGATCCACATCTAAACTCCTTTGGTCAGCCTGCGAGAACATCTCCCGATCCAGAATTCCTGCGTGAGCCCGCAGACCGCACAGATTCTTCCCGAATGGCGCTGCGGCCCGTCAATCCAGAATCAAAACAGACAAGAGATATTGCCCAACCATTCGTTGAGTATTCTTCGCTCAACAAGGGGATGCTTATTAAAACGATAGCAGCTTTGCAAAAGTCTCATCCGTTCGCCACGCGGGCGGGGTAAGTACTCCATGCAATCCAGTAGATTCCGCTTCAACAAAAGGGGGCGAAAGGTATGTTGCATTTGTGTTACGATGCCCCTTCGTTGGCGCGGAGGTGGTTTTGCGCTACGAATATAGAGGTTGCGGCACGAGTAGTTCGGCATAGGTAATATTTCGGTAATCGTATAGACCCTTTTGGTGCGAGCAAAGCAGATTCCTCTGCTTTGCTGCGGAATGACAATCAAATGGCGTTTACATCCATACCGAAAATGCTAAGCGGTACAGAGCAAGGACAGTTGGGCACGGATCGGCAGAATTGCGGTCCGCCGGTACATCACGAAGGTTTCAGGTCTGAAGCGAAAGAGGAGTCTTCCATGAAGAACTATCTCGGACGGGACGTCCGAAACATTGCGGTGGTTGGGCACTCGCACAGCGGCAAGACAACGTTGGTTGCGGCACTGCTACAAGCGGCCAGAATGACGACGACGCAGGGGCGAGTTGACGACGGCTCAGCCGTGACGGCGTACGACGAAGAAGAGGTGGCGCGCCGCACCACCATGGCCAATGCGACCGCATACGTCGAGTGGGCTGGCACCAAGATCAACCTCGTCGATACGCCGGGATTCCACATGTTTCTTTACGAGACTCGCGCCGCGCTGTTGCCGGTCGAAGCCGCTCTGGTAGTCGTCAACGCACAACTCGGCGCCGAGGCCGTCACCGACCGCGTCTGGAAGCGCGCGACAGAGGTCAATCTGCCTCGCATCATTGCCATCAATCAGTTGGACCACCCCAAGGCCGACAGCCGTCAGGGCCGCCATCTGATGTTCGAGCAGCTACAGGAGCGCTGGGGTCGTCAGGTCGTCCCCGTGCAGCTACCCATTGTGGACGAGAAGGGCTTCCACGGCATCGTCGATCTAGTCACAATGAAGGCCTTCCTCTACGGGCCGGACGGCAGCGGGCGCGGAGAAGAGGCCAAGATTCCCGACGCCGTAGCCACCGACGCCAAAGCCGCCCACGAAGCCCTGGTCGAACTGGTCGCCGAAGGCAAGGA
>CAZPZL010000118.1:0-7565 GCA_964590925.1 uncultured Granulicella sp. | reverse complement strand
TCGCTCGACCTCTTCCTCTACTACGCCTTCTGGGAGATGTCGCTAATCCCGATGACGATCCTCATCGCCACCTTCGGACGCAGCAAGCAACGTCGTCGCGCAGCGATCAAATACTTCCTCTACGCCTTTATTCCATCGGCGCTGCTGTTGGTTGCGATGCTTTGGCTCTACGCGCAGACAGGGACATTCGATCTGCCGAAGTTAACCTCACTTGCCGCACAGCACGCAATCTCACACAGCACAACTGCACTGTGGATTGCATCGCTTGGCTTCCTCGTTGCCTTCGCGGTGAAGGTTCCCGTATTTCCGCTGCATGGCTGGCTGGTGGACGCCATCGCCGAAGCACCGACTGCTGCCGTTATGGTGCTCGCTGGCAAGACGGCGCTCTACTCGTTGCTGCGCTTCTCGTTTGCAATCTTCCCCGAGCAGTCGCACCGCGTCGCTCCGCTGATGATCGCGCTGGCAGCCATCGGCATCGTCTACGGATCGCTGCTGGCGTTAGTGCAGAACGATCTAAAGAAACTTGCCGCATACTCAACACTCGGACATCTCAGCTTTATTACGCTGGGAATCTTTACCTTCACCATTGCTGGCCTCGACGGCGGCGTCTATCAGATTCTCAATCACGGAATTTCTGGCGGAGCGCTCTTTATGCTGCTCGGACTGCTCTACGAGCGATACGGTACATACGACATGCGCCAGCTCGGGGGGCTCGCGCAGCGACTGCCGTGGATAGTGACGCTCTATTTCATCACGACGCTCTCGCTGATTGGCCTGCCAATGCTGAACAGCTTCGTCGGCGAATTCCTGATTCTCTCCGGCTCAATGCAATCGCCCTTTGCGCATCATCATCTCTGGACCGCCATTGCAACTACCGGAGTTATCTTGAGCGCTGCATATATGCTGCGAATGATTCAACACGTCTTCTACTGCGATCTCGGCCCGAAGCCATCGTTGCTTGAAGGATGGGATCTTGACGCGCGTGAACATATCGCACTGTGGCCGCTGGTCGCGCTCTTTTTCGCGATGGGCATTGCATCGCCGCTCTGGACACGCGCCATCGACACTTATGGAACTGTAGTAAGCTCTACGATCAACATGCATGTGTCACAGCAATCTGCATCGATCCTGATCAACGCCGGAGGCGCGCACTAATGAACCTTCCACCCTCCGTCATCGCGCTTCTGCCCGAGTATGTACTCACGCTTACTGGTGTGCTCATTATGCTCATCGAGGCTGTTCTGAAGCCCGCTACCAGCCGCAAACCGTTAGGCTGGCTGGCCATCGCAGGCACAACGGCTGCGGGCTTTATCAGCTATTACCAGCTTCGCCTTGGTATACTCACAGCATTCAGCGGAAGCATTCAGATTGATGCTTTCAGCATCTTCTTTCATCTGCTGATTGGAGCAGTTGTCGTTGCAACTCTGTTTGGTTCGCTCGACTACTTCGACGGTCACGCAAGCTATGCAGGCGAATACTTCGCGCTGGTTCTGTTCGGCGCGGTCGGCATGATGCTGATGACCTGCTCGACTGAATTATTGATGGTCTTTATCGGACTCGAGATCTCCTCAATCTCGACATACATCCTCGCAGGCTTCCGCAAGGGACACGGCACCGCCGTCGAAGCGTCGATCAAATACTTTCTGCTTGGCTCGTTTGCCACAGCCTTTTTTCTCTATGGAATTGCACTGGCCTACGGCGCAACCGGTTCGACCTCAATCGTGGCGATTGCAGCGGGCCTTGCGACAAGCGCCACGCCGTGGATGGCCTTCCTTGCGCTCGGCATGATGCTGGTCGGACTCGGCTTCAAGGTCTCCGCCGCGCCCTTCCATGTGTGGACGCCGGATGTATATCAGGGTGCGCCCGCACCGGTCGTCGGACTGATGTCGACCGCGCCCAAGGCCGCCGCCTTCGCGGTTCTTCTGCGCATCACATTCATTGGTTTTCCGTCGATGCAGCACCGCTGGTCGCTGCTGATCTGGACCCTGGCCGCGCTCTCGATGACCATCGGCAATCTCGGTGCACTATTGCAGTCCGACGTGAAACGCCTGCTCGCCTACTCCAGCATCGCTCACGCGGGCTACCTGCTCGTTGCCTTCACTGCGCTTGCTCCGGAGGGAATCTCTGCGGCCTGCTTCTACGCTGCGGCGTATGCTGCGATGAATGTTGGAGCCTTCACCGTCATCACGCAGATTGCAGGCTACAAGGAATCGCTACGCTCGATCGACGACTACAGTGGTCTCGCCGTACGCCAACCAGTGCTTGCCGCTCTGCTTGCCTTCTTCCTTCTCTCGCTGATCGGAATTCCCTTCACCGGTGGCTTTTTCGGCAAGTTTTACGTCTTCAGTGCAGCTCTGCAATCGGGACGCGTATGGATCGCAATTGTCGGCCTGTTGAACAGCGGCGTAGCGTGCTTCTACTACTGGCGCCTGCTGACCTCGCTCTACACGAAGCCAGATGAGTCCGCTGTCACGGATGCGCCGACTTCCGCTGTCAGCATTCCCGCTGGCATCGCGCTCACGCTAACCGCAGCAGCAACGTTGATGCTCGGCATCCTTCCCAACCACGTTCTGCATCTGGCAACCTTCGCCAGTTCCAGTCTTCGTGTGCCAGCCGACTCCTCAGCCAGCATTCCTAACTCCACGCTTCCACCTACTCAGTAGCTGATAATCCCTTCCGCTGCGACGCATCGCCTCAAGAGTGATGCGTCGCTATGCGCGTGCGCGTTCCGTTATTTTTGACAATTCACAACGGACAAAACACTCGTGGCCCCTGTCACAATACAAAACTCAGCGCTGGGCACTATAATTTGCACGCAGTTGAAAATACTATTTATTCACACTGTAGATCAAACCGCGAGCGTGCCTCTGTGTCCATGAATTCTGCAAGATCACTTCGCCTCATCCTTCTCTTTCTCCTCTTACTCACCTGCTTCGCTCCAACCAGCCGAGCGATGATTGCGCCAAACATCACGACGGATCGCGTCGCTCTGCTGGAGCAGCAGATCGCCTCGGACAGAGCAGACGCCGCCGCAGCGGCAGCGGCGGCAGAGGCCAAGACCGCAACCGCGCAGTCTGCCGGAGACAACGCATGGGTGCTCACCAGCTCGATGCTTGTGCTGCTGATGACGGGCCCTGGCCTTGCGCTCTTCTACTGCGGTCTCGTCCGCAAGAAGAACGTTCTTGGCACCATGATGCAGAGCTTCGCCATGATGGCGGTCATCACTCTGCTCTGGTTCGTCTGCGGCTACTCGCTGGCCTTTGCGCCGGGCAACGCGTACATCGGCGGTTTGCACTACGCCTTTCTGCACAACGTTGGCCTTACGCCAAACATGAACTACGCGCCGACCATCCCTGAGCAAACCTTCATGATCTACCAGTTGATGTTCGCCATCATCACGCCTGCCTTGATCGCAGGTGCCTTTGCCGAACGTATGAAGTTCTCCGCCATGATGCTCTTCTCCATTCTCTGGGCGCTGGTCGTCTACAGTCCGATGGCGCATATGGTCTGGGGCGTTGGCGGCCTGCTGAACGCCTCTGGCAGTCGTCCCTGCCTCGACTTCGCTGGTGGCACGGTCGTGCACATCACATCGGGAGTCTCGGCGCTGGTCACCGCGCTCTACCTCGGCAAGCGGCTTGGCTATTCGAAGGAATCGCCGCCGCCGCACAGCATGGTTCTCTGCTTCATCGGCGCGTGCCTGCTGTGGGTTGGCTGGTTCGGATTCAACGCAGGCAGTGCTCTGGGAGCAAGCGCGCTGGCAACCTCTGCCTTCGTCAACACGCAGTTCGCAGCCGCAGCAGGCGCAGTCAGCTGGGGAGCTGCAGAGTGGCTGCGCAGCGGCAAGGCGAGTGCTTTGGGCGCAATCTCCGGTGCCGTCGCTGGTCTTGCGACCGTCACTCAGGCCGCTGGCTTCGTGCAACCCTACGCTGCCGTCCTCATCGGACTCTTCGCCGGAGCCTTTTGCTTCTTCATGGTCGTCAAGGTAAAGATGTGGCTTGGTTATGACGACTCGCTCGATGCCTTTGGAGTACACGGCGTCGGCGGAACTATCGGCGCACTGCTGACCGGCGTCTTTGCATCGCGCACAATCAATCCGATCTTCGGCAAAGATGCGGCTGGCAACTTTAAGCTGACCGGCCTGCTTGAAGGAAACCCAGCACAGCTGATGCATCAGTTCGTCGCTGCGGCTATCGGCTGGGGCCTTGCGATCGTGGGCACTCTGGCGATTCTCTTCTTCGTCGATAAACTGGTTGGCCTGCGTGTCACCGAAGACGATGAGCTTCAGGGACTCGATCTATCACAGCACGGAGAAGCGGGCTACGACTGGGACACCAGCGCTGCCTAATCCCACTCCCATTGCATTGGTTCGTAGCAAGACTCTGCGAACCAATGCAATACCTCATGAGAAGAACACTTCTGGCAGAGCTGCGTTTGTTGCGCTTCAATATCCGTTGGCCAGCAGCGCCTCGACGGTCAACTGAGTGCGTGCGGCATCGGCTTGCGCGCGACTCTCGGCGAACTTCGCCATCACATCCACCTCGATGTTGACCGCCATTCCCGGCACTAGCGTGTGCAGGTTTGTCGCCGAGTAGGTGTGCGGCAGAATCGCAATCCAGATTGCATCGCCATCGATCCCCGCAACCGTCAGGCTTATCCCCTCGACGGCGATCGATCCCTTCAGTACAACGTAACGCATCAACTCGTGCGGCAGGCGAAGGCGAATCACCCAGTCCGTCAGCCCACCGTTATACTCTTTCGGAGAAATCCAGCCGCTCTGCGTGAGGTCGATATTACTCTCAGCTCCGACCGGATCTGCCGAAAGGAACGTACCTGTCCCGTCGACGTGGCCCTGCACCACATGCCCGCCGAGCGGCGAACCAGCGGCAGTCGGCAGCTCCAGATTCACCAGCGAGCCAGCTTTCAAACGTGAGAGCGTGGTGCGTGCAATCGTCTCTGCGGCCAGGTCCGCGGCAAATCGCGGCGGATCGGACTCCACATCCAACGCCAGCGCCGTCAGGCAGACCCCGCAGACGGCAACACTATCACCCAACCGCAGCCGATCCACAATCCCCGGCGCTGCAATCGTCAACCGCGCCGCGCCCACCGTAGGCACAAACGAAAACACCTCACCTGTTGTCTCAATCAGTCCAGTAAACATACTTCAAGCCTAGCGCATCCGGACGTCCTGCGTCGCGTTAGAATCAACCTCATATCGGGAGCCGCCCCTGCATCCCAACAATACTAAGCGCAGACATTTCTGGCTGTAAGCCGGAAATGTCTGCGCTGAAAATAGCTAGCGGGCAACGCTAGACTTCCGGGTACAGAAGCTCTGTAAAGCGCGGATCGTCGGCCATATCCTGAAAGTCGGAGTCGGCGCGAGCCTGAATGCGGTTGCGAGGGTTCAGGCGGATAGCCTCCGTCAATTGTTCGAGACAGGTGTGCGGGGCACCGGTCATGCTCGACAGAACGGCAAGACCGTAGAATGCGTAATCGGCGCGCGGATTGTCGGCGATGATCTGCTCAAACTGCGCCCTTGCGTCCGCATAATTTCCCTCATTCAACAAGCTGATAGCGTAGTCGTAGCGCTCCTCGCCAGAGAGAAAGCTCATCTTTCCCTTGGCAATCTGCTGCGAACAGGCATTGATGTACATGCGGATGCGCTCAGATAAGTCCCCTGGGCTGACCGCCAGCAGTTGGCGAAAGGCGGCGGTGGCTTTGTCGTACTTACCCTCCTGCATCAGACGCAGAGCCACCTCATACTGGGCCAGCGTCTGTACACGGACGCTGTCGTTGGATGTGGGCACGTTGCCAGCCAGAGTGCGAGGACGTTTGACAGTGGAAGAAGAAGCGGTCTTCATGGGGTCTCTGCGATTCCTGTCTATAAAGTGCCGGGCCGAGCGAACTGGCTTCTGGCATTGAGTTGCGAAGAACCGGTGGGCTAATAATTCCATCGGCCTGAAGCTAAAATGTCATCAACTACAGCGTATATTGCATCTGTCGCTCTTGCGAATCCATCGCTTGAGCGCACCCTCGACTCAATGCAATTTCAGTCGGCGCGTAAAAATGGCTCACTAAGCTTGTTCCGGTTTTATACGCAAATGGAACGAGTTGGTCAACCCGCGCCGTGCGGGTGTCTTGCGCACACATCCATTCGACCGATTCTTTAGACCGTCCCACTCCATCAAGTCCCGTCTTATGTGCACGATTTATGCGAATACACGGATGGATTTAGCTCCGGGTCGTTGTACATCTTCATCTGACGGTAAAGCTTGAAACGTCGTCGTCCGGCCATTACCTCCTGCCAAAGCTGGTCAAAGCAACAAGCAAGATCGTCGCGCTGCTCTTCGAGCAGAATCAGCCGAGCGCGATTCTTCTGCCAGTGCCCGTCGCCAGCCGTGGGGCGGTGCGCCTCCTCGGCCGTGTGGTAGAGCTTCAGTGCCAGGATCGAAAGTCGATCAACAATCAGCCCGGGCGACTCGGATTGTAGCGGCGCGGTGGGATTCTGCTCGCCAGCCGCTTGCAGCATCTGGCGATCCATCTGCTCGACCAGATCGTTGCGTCGCTGATTGAGCACGTCAATGGCGTGCTTGACGCGGGTAATCGTGGCATCGGTGACATCCGGCTCGCGCGCCTTGTCCTCCTCGTGCCACAGGTCGAAGTTGGCGCGATGATGAGCTTGCACGAGCTCGACTAGCGATGCGTCGTTGGCTGGCATGGGCCACAGCAATGCGGGCGGCAGCAACGGCTGTGGCTCCTGGTGCCAACGCAAATTGGCCTCGTCGTGCAGGCGCGTGATTTCCAGTGATTTCAACACTGCATTGAAGAAAGCCATGCCCCTTTTTCCCCGGCGGACCAGCAATTCTATCTTGCCCATCCCACTCTATCAGCAGGTGCGCCCCGTTTCCATAGCAAACAATTAAGTAGATCAGAGTTATAGAAATTGTTTACAGTGCTGCATGCCTATAAGTCTCTGTCGAAGTCCTTCGTGCGACCGGACGAACCGGCCGCACGAAGGATGCGGTGAGGAGTGGGAGAGTAGAGATGTTGTTGGGCTGGGACTTAGCCTGGACCGGACGACCAGGCTAATGCGGGTGCCCCTCTGGAAAAGCTTTGCGAAGGCAGGGTTTTGTTAGTCTTTGAAGATGGTGTGTGGGATTAGCTTCCAGTAGTCGTCCTGGGTGGCATCGTCGAGACAGGCTTGGATGATCTTGGCACCGAGTGGGTCAAGATCGGGGGTGAGGAAGGGTTTTAACTCGCGCTTGAAGAAGTTGCGCCACAGCTGCGCTCCCTCCTCGAAGACCTCCGGGCCACCCTGAATTTGGCTGGCAACGTCGAGGAAGACCGGCGGCAGTAGCGAGCCTTCGATGCGAATCTGCTTGGGGACGTAGCCGAGCAGAGGGCAGGAGCTGACGTTGAGTTGATCGCGGTTGAAGCGCGCACTGCCGCGGCGGGCGAGGTACTCGCGGGCGATCCACTCCGACATGAAGCCGACCTTCCAGACGCCGATGTGCTGGTTGGGAATCAGGACGTGGCGAGTGTCGGTGTTCTCCAGAATCTGTTGCAAG
>CAZPZL010000117.1:0-7583 GCA_964590925.1 uncultured Granulicella sp. | reverse complement strand
CCATCCACCGTGAAGTGTTCGTCGCTCATAAAGCGCCGGGCATGCTTGTTCACTTCGGCAAAGAACCGTTGAGCTACATCGGAAGTCAGTAACCGGTCGCGGTTCTTCGAGAACACTGCGTGGTTCCACACCGCGTCGTCCATGCCCAAACCAACAAACCAGCGGAACAAGAGGTTGTAGTCGATCTGCTCGACCAGCAATCGCTCTGAGCGCACGGAGTAGAACACCTGCAACAAAAGCGCCCGCAGAATGTACTCCGGTGCAATCGATGGACGGCCGGAGTCGGCATACAACGCATCGAACTCCGGGCTCAACGTCTGCAACACCGCATCGGTCAACTTGCGAACTGCCCGCAATGGATGATCCTGAGGCACACGCTGCTCCAACGATACATAGCTGAACATCCCGTCCTGAACCCGCTCGTCTCCACGCATGTCTGTTAGACGAATCGCATCGTTCACCAGTCGCAGAACGGAACCTATTTCAACAAGTTCCTAGAAGCGGACTTGGCGCTCGGGGAACCAAGTAAGTTGAACGGTCGTTGTGGTCACCGCTTGCTGTCCGGACAGGTAGACTGGAGCCTTCCAGTGTTCGTAGGCAAAGTCGCCCTTTAGCTCGAAGCTCCTGCCAAGGCGCTTAACGACTTGGAGGCTGAGGTCGTTCAATGTGGTACCGCCGGGGATAAAATCCTTGGCCGCCTTTTGATTGCGCGCCCCTATTTGTAGCCACTCGCTACCGCTCAGGTGGTAGGTGATCCAAGCCTGACCGCCCTTGTCCTCGCGCCCGATCCAGTCTCCGAAGAGCTGGCCCCGATTGGTGTAGCCCTGCACCTGAACGGACTCGTAATACATGAAGCGTCCGCCGTAGCTGTTGGTGATGGGCGGATCGGAGCTGGCCGCTTCGACGCGCAGGTCAAGCCGAGCGATGCCAGGGACGTGCGAGAGATAGATGCCGGGTCGCCAGCAGGCACGGCGCGGCGCGTCGATCGGCGAGACGTCGTCGTGTACCTCCGAGTCCGAGTAGAGCGTCAGCCAGTTACGCACGAAGGGAAGGCGGTAGCTAAAGTCGAAGGCTCCAAAGCGCGCACCGGGGTCTGCGCTGGAGTTTTTGACCGCCGGATCGGGCGCCGAAAGACTGAAAAAACTGCGCAGAAAGCTGTGAATATTAATCCCTTCGTGGCCCTTGCCGCCCCAGATGACGGTACGCTCGAAGCCAAGCTCGAGATTTGCGGTAGGGCGAAAGCTCACCTTCTCGACGTGTACCCACGGATCGTTGGGATCGGTGTGGCCCTTGAGCGATCCAACCAGAAACTCGTAACGAAAGGGACCGGTGAGCAGCGAGAGCAGCGGAAGCTCCAACGGCTCAGTGCGATTGATGCGGAAGGAATAGATATTTTCGGCGTTGTTGGAGTAGGCCATCGCACCGCCGAGGCCAGGGCCCAGCCACTCGTCCTGCTTGCCGAAGGATATCTCGTGGTTCAGCAAACGGGCTGAGACGTAGGCCTCGATGAAGCGCGCGTCAGTGGTCGTGTTAATTGACCCCGCAGGAATCGTCGCCTGGTTGTAAGGAATATTTGCCGAGTTGAAGTAAGGGACCTGATCTATATTGGAGAGCGTCTGGGCAAGCGCTGTGGAGTAGCCCGCAGCCGAGGGGGCGCGTTGAAACTCGCCGCGCAGATGAAGCACAAACCGACCCGATGCCGCGATTCCACTGATGCCGGTGTAGTTGTTGAAGCCGCCCTGATAGGGCCGTCCGTAGTCGTTGATGATGGTCGAGCCGAGGTGATAGCTGTCGCCCAGCGGTGTGCCGCTGATGCCGCGCGCAAGAGTATAGACCGACTCAACGCGCGCCCGATCTGCCGGGGTCATGCACTGGTTCAGCGTGTCGTAGCGCAGCTCGCGAGCCAAAGTATCGTAGATCTTTTTGGCTTCCGTAGCACTGGAGCTTGCGTCGATACGGGGGTCTGAATCGTCGTCCGCGATGTGGTCGCCAACCTCATTCAGCACGGCGTTCAGGCTGGTGCGCGTCCACGGACGCATTCCCAGATAGACCGTGTTCCCATAGCCGAGCGAGTAGAGACGCAGCACCGCCGGGTAGATCCAACTGTCAACTGGAATGTAGGGAGATCCCGCAGTGGAGGACTCGCATGAGTCATCTGTACGGTCGGAGTCGAAGTCCTGCGCGTGGGCACTCGGCACGGCTGCCGATAGCTCCGCAGCGTGTGCGACGGCGGGTGTCAACAGCAGCGCTGTAAACAGAGCTGTGCAGAGAAAGCCGGAAGACTTCGTCCAATGTCGATTCACTCTATTCCCCTCTCCACTCACGTTTTGTCCTTCGTGGCCATTCCTACGCTGGCCTTGCGCTTGGCGGCAATGCGGGCGCGACGCTTCAGTTCGGCGTCGCTGAACATCGTGGTGCGGCAGTTGGACGCGCCACAATAACAGTCCTGCCCCTCCTCGTCCGAGTCGTAGAGGTTGTACTCGTAGGTAAGCTCCTCGCCAGCGGCGACGTTGCGCGTCGTAGAGATAAAGATCCGCCCGTTCTCGTCCTGTTCGCTCTCGCAGTTGGGGTCGCAGCAGTGGTTGAAGAACATTGCCGTGCCGAATCCGTCGATGACCTGACCGCCTCCGCAGGCGAACAGATAGGTGACGAAGCGACCCTCGTAGCGGGCGTCAGCGTCGGCCTTCGAGATGCGCGGGCCTCCGTACTCGCAGACGCGAACGCCCTTTTTGATGGGTCGTGTGGTGTAGCAGCCAGCGGCGTGGATCGAGGAAGAGCGAACTATCAGACCGGGTATCATCATCCTTCGCTGACTATAACAAAGTTGCGCAGCACATTGACGGCGAGAAGACCAAACTTACGGCTCGGTGCGTGCGATTGCCCTGCCTAATGCCCATCTCCAGCGTTGCAACCGATCAGGACAAGGCGATCAGCGACGGTTCAACCCCAGAAGCGAAAGGAAGAAACTGGAGAAAATGACCTCGACGCCCAGCATAAAGAGCGTGGCCGATGGCAGGGTGAGTCGCAACATGCGTGTGGGCGAGAGATCTCCGAACCCCGTGGCGTGCCACAGAAAAATGGCATAGCCTAAAATTCCCGCGGCGACCAACAGAAGAAAACTGCCAAACAGCAGGCCTGTCTCTAGCGTGATGAACTGGAAGAGCCTCTCGAACTGCGGATTGGGTGGAAGAAATCCCTCCTGCGTACCGAAGACCTTAGCCGAAACCGCGAAGGAGGTAATGTGCGCCCCAATCAGAACCAGACCAAGGGCGTAGGTCAGCGTGTCGACGTCCAAGGTATATGCTCCCAACTTAAGCGGCCCTGACAACAGAGCGACAGAGAGAACGGTCCCCACGACAAGCGCAGCCAAGCCGGGATAGAAGAAGAGCCAGCGCGGGCTGTACAGCAGTAGAAAGCGAAGATGTCGCCATCCATCGCGCCAGGACCGCAGGTGCGGTGGGCGAGAACGGCCATCGGGCGAGAGCGTGGTTGGAACCTCGGCAATGCGCAAGCTGGCAAGCGAGGCTTTGACGACCATCTCTGAGGCAAACTCCATTCCGGTAGTCCGCAGATTGAGCGCAAGGATCGAATCGCGACGAAAGGCTCGCAGACCGCAGTGAAAGTCGCGCACCGGGATTGAGAAAAAGATTCGACCAAGTTTTGAGAGTACAGGGTTGCCGAGGAAGCGATGCAGCGGAGGCATGGCTCCCCGCTCGATGGAGCCAGCAAATCGGTTTCCCATGACGAGATCAAACCCCTGATCGAGCAAAGGCAGAAAGCGCGGCAAGTGCTCGAAGTGGTAGCTGGCATCGGCGTCGGCCATCATCACATACTTGCCTTCTGCGGCTTCGATGCCTGCGATCAGTGCCGCTCCATAGCCGCGTGTGGCAACCTCGACGACGCGCGCTCCCGCTGCAATTGCGATGGCCTGCGAACCGTCGGTCGAGCCATTGTCAGCAACCAGAACTTCTCCAGACAGACCGCAGGCACGAATCGCATCAACTGCCTGACGTACGCAATAGGCAAGGGTCTCCGCCTCATTGAGACACGGCATGAGAATAGTCAGATCAAGAGTAGCCATGGCTGAATGCTAACAAAGGAAGTGCATCGTCGAGTAAACAAATGAGAGACCATGATTTGTGGTTTAGCCTTACAAATCAGAGCAGGTTGCTAGCGGGGCGGGTGGGCAGGGTGAAGTGGAAGATCGATCCCTTGCCCAGAGTGCTGGTGGCCCAGATGCGGCCTCCGTGCTGGGTGAGGATGGAGCGGCAGATGGCGAGGCCCAGACCGGTGCCTCCCATTGTGCGCGAGTCCGATGCGTCGACCTGATGGAAGCGCTCGAAGATTGTATCCAGCTTGTCGCGGGGAATACCGCGCCCCTGATCGCGCACCTGTATTACGGCCTCGGTTGTGTCGATGCGGCGCGCGCTAAGGCGAATCTCGGTATCCGGCGGGGAGAATTTGATGGCGTTGGAGATCAGGTTGGTCAGCGTCTGTAGGATGCGGTCGGGATCGGCCCACACGTTGACGCCGTGAGCGGTGCATACGAGGCGGATTCGAGCCTTGTCGGCGTCGGCCTGCTGCAGTCCGATGGCGCAACGGAAGAGGTCGTCGGTTGAGCACAGCGTCGAGTGCAGCTCTGACTTGCCCGAACCGATACGCTCCATCTCCAGAATATCGTTGACCAGACGCACCAGTCGATCCGTATTTTCGGAGGCAATCTCCAGCATCTGCTGAAATTTCTTGGGTCGCGCGTCGAGCGTTCCTCCAGCGATCAGCCCGAGAGCTGCGCGCAGCGAGGTCAGCGGCGTGCGCAGCTCGTGCGATACAGTAGAGATGAACTCGTCCTTCATGCGGTCCAAAGCGCGGCGCTCGGTGGTATCGGTAAAGGCGACCACCACACCGACGGCCTTGCCCACGGGGCGCGCGTCAGGCACCGCAGGCGCGGCTTCCTCCGCGAATTCAGGTGTCGCTTCGCCATCCGGATCGCCGATGGAATCAAACGGAATCTCGGCCTGAATCTGCGGCTCGACAGGCTGCTTAGGTTCGTACTCCATTACGATCTGCGGGCAGGCAACATACTCAACCGGGAAGCTGGTGCCGTCCTTGCGCCAGAAAACCTCGTTGAAGATACGCACGGTGTCGAGGCAGTGAATAGTGTTCTGCACAGGAGACTCGCTGGCCGGGTAGAGGCTTCCATCGGCGCGTGTGTGGTGGACGAGCGCGTGCATGTTGCGCCCCAGAACCTCCTCGGCCTTGTAGCCCAGCATCTGTAGTGCGGCGGCGTTGATGACCGTCACGTTGCCTTCGAGGTCCGTGCCGTAGATGCCGTCGCCCACCGACTCCAGCACGGAGTTCGACTGGCGCATTAGAGCGCGCAGCTTCTCCTCGGCGCGCACTTGTTCGGTAATGTCAATGCCGAAGCCGAGAACGTAAGGCTCGCGTGCCGGAGCCTCTATCAGCCGGTTGCGGAAGGCTACGACATGCACCTCACCATTGACGTGCTGTAGATGCGCCAGACCCTGTGCCTCGTGATGGATGCGAATATGGCTAAGGTATAGGTCGAAGTTAGGGCGGAATTGTTCGCAAACGTACTCGTCCATGCGGTGCCCAACGACTTGCTCCCGGGTGTATCCGAGGCTATGCGCGCCGTGAGCGTTGACCGACAGCAGCCTCCCGTCCAGATCGTGCGTGCTGACCATGCCCAGCGAATTCTCGACTAGTTGGCGGTATCGAGACTCACTCTCGCGCAGCGTCGCTTCGGCCTCGCGCTGCACCGTAACGTCGATGCCAGTGGCGATAATGTAGTTGATCTTGCCCCGATCGTCGAACAGCGGAGAGGCAGACCAAGCAATGTGGCGCAGATTTCCATCACGGCGCTTCCACTGGTCCTCGAACGCCGTGGGAAAGCCTTCGGAGCGCAATTGCTCGAAGTTCCGCACAGCTGAAGGAACGTCCGAGTCGGGAATCAGCTTCTCCCACAGCGGACGTCCTGCCAGCGTCGGGAAGTCGTAGCCTGAGGCTTCCTCGCAGGCGCGGTTGAAGCGCACTATTCTTCCATTCGTATCATAGACCACGACCAGAGCATCGACCGTGTCCAACACTGTCGAGATGAAGTTTCGCTCTACTGTAAGTGCCAACTCGACCCGTTTGCGCGCCCGAGCAACGCTCTCCATCTGGCGAACGGCATGGCTCAACTCGATCGAGGCCATCACTTGACCGGCCAGTACCGTCAGCGTCTTCCATTGCAGATCGGTCAGCTGACGCGGGATTTCGTCAATCACAAACAACGAGCCAAGATGCATCTCTCCTGGCAGGACGAGCGCAGCCGCCGCGTAGTAGCGACCCCTACGACCGCCAAGTGAGATCTCTTCGGGACTGAAATCTGGATCCAGCCGCGTGTCGGGCACCTCGAAGAGGCTTTGCTCGCCCGCGTCCGGCAGGCTACCTAACGGAAGCTCTGTCTCTTCAATGCCATAGCGCGCGCACAGACGAACATAGTCGGAGGCAACAAACGAGACCCCCGCCATCGGCGTGTCGCAGATCTTTGCCGCAAGCTCCGCCAGTTCGCTGATCGCTGGCCCTAGCGATGCGTTGAGGACCTCATATCGATCGAGGGCCTCGAGGCGCAGCACCTCCTTGCGCGCAAGTTCGCTATTTAATACGGCGGCGTTCATCGCTTTCTACAATGCTAGGCGAAGATTCGGCACAACGCTCTGATACTTTTGGGGAAGCGGCTGCAACTTCAGTGACTTGCAAAAGCTCACAGACCCCACCTCTCAACATCCCCAGCCTCGCTAGCACGCTCCAGACAACCAGCAAGCATCCAATACTGTAGCTATTTGGATCGGTAGATCAAGCTGTTGGAATCGGCGCGACCCCAAGGTTGGTATACTTGAGGGCTGGAGTTGCTGTGCAGTTGAAAGTTGCAGAATTGACATACACAGCGCAGGCAGCCTCGGACAGGATGAGCATGGATGATCTGTTGAGCGGAATCGAGTCACCGGCCGACGTCAAGCGGCTGACCATCCCGCAGTTGACTCAACTCGCCGAAGAGATTCGCGAGCGATTGATCCTCACTGTCGCCAAGACCGGTGGCCACATTGGCCCCAACCTGGGCGTCGTCGAGCTGACCCTCGCCATGCATTACGTCTTCGATACGCCCGCCGACAGCTTTGTCTTCGACGTGAGCCATCAGGCCTACGTCCACAAGATGCTCACAGGTCGCAACCGCCAGTTTGAGACTATCCGCCAGCCAGACGGACTCAACGGCTTTATGCTGCGGACGGAAAGCGAACATGACAGCTACGGCGCGGGCCATGCGGGAACCGCCCTCAGCGCGGCCCTCGGAATGGCTGTCGCACGCGATATGTCCGGCGGACGGGAGCACATCGTCGCTCTCTGCGGTGACGCCGCTTTCACCAACGGCATCTCCTTCGAGGCGATGAACAACATTGCAGCGCAGACCAAGCGTCTCATAATCGTGTTAAACGACAACGCATGGTCGATAGACAAGAACGTTGGAGCAATCGCCGAGTACTTCCACAAGATCGTCACCAACCCGACGGTCGCCGCCATGCACG
>CAZPZL010000116.1:0-7593 GCA_964590925.1 uncultured Granulicella sp. | reverse complement strand
CTACTCCAACGGCGGCATGATCGACATGGACAAGCAGACCGTCACGCCCACCGGAGGCCTCACGGCCAAGTCTGCCGCCGAAATGAAGCTGCCTGCCAACCAGCTCCCCAGCTTCTCCCTGATGGAAAAAGTTGAAAAGTCCTCCACTGACGCCGACACCTCTGGCGGCGGAGGGCACACCGACGCGCAAACTGACGCCAATGTCCGCAACTGGATGGAGTGCGTCCGATCACGCCGGACGCCGAATGCCAGCATCCGCGCGGGTTACAGCCACTCCATCGCGCTCTGCATGAACGTCGCCGCCATTCAGACCGGCCAGAAGGTCACCTTCGACGACAAGACTCAGCAAGTAATGGTCGGAGGCAAGCCCTATGTCCAGGCATAAACTTCTGCTATCGCTCGTTCTCCTTGGAATCACTCCCATGCTCAAAGCCGCCCCACCCACTAAAGGCATCTCCGTCACCACCAACGCCGCCAAGCACCGCGTAGACATCACCATCGACGGACAGCCCTTCACCTCGTACCTATGGCAGACCAATCAGCGCAAGCCCGTCCTCTATCCGCTCATCGCGCCCGACGGCACCACAGTCACGCGCGGCTATCCCTTCGCAATGCGCTCTGGCGAACGCGTGGACCATCCCCACCACGCGGGGCTCTGGTTCAACTATGGCAACGTCAACGGCTTCGATTTCTGGAACAACTCCGACGCCATCAAGCCCGCCGACCGTCCGAAGTACGGAGCCATCACGCACGACCGTGTCGTCTCCACCAGGAGCGGCCCCAACTCCGGCGAACTAGTCACCGAATCTACCTGGCACACCGGTGATTCAACGCCATCGGACAACTACTTGAGTATGCCGATCCTGAGCCAGACCACGCGCTACGTCTTCTCCCGCGCAGCAGTCGCACACAAGCCAGCCCGTGCCATCGATCTGTATATCACCCTGAAGGCTCTCGCGCCCGTCACCTTCCACGATGACAAGGAAGGTCTGCTCGGCCTGCGCGTCGCACGCTTCCTCGAATCTGCTACCGAGAAAGGCGGCGTCTTCCTCGACGCCAATGGCGTCCCCACAAAGGTCGACGCAGCAGACACGGCAGGAGCCACCGGTATCTATCACACCAGCGAGGGGAAGACCGGCGATGCAGTCTGGAGCACGCGCGGCCGCTGGTGCGAGCTGTCGGGAACCACCCCGGAAGGAAAGCCCGAGACGATCGTCCTCTTCGACGACCCCGCAAATCCGGGCTACCCAGCCTACTGGCACGCACGCGGCTATGGCCTTTTCGCGGTCAACCCCCTCGGCGCGCACATCTTCGACGCCAAGGCCCCGCCCATGAACCTCACCCTCAACAAAGGAGCTTCGACGACCTTCCACTACCGAATTCTTATTCTCTCAGAATCAGCGACCGACGAAGAACTGAATCAGTTCGCCACCACGAAGCAATAGTTTTCCCGACGATCCGACCGTCCCTCCATCTACACGCTCGCAGGTGTCTCATTCATCGCGGTCTCTTCGCTATGGGGGGTCGCCTAAACCGCCTTGCGCTGGAAGGATGTCTTCTTGGTATTGGCGAACGAGTCCTTCGCCTTGAACGATGCCACGTTCGCCGCTGCTTGAGGCTTCGCCCCGCCCTTACTCTGCGCAGCCTTCTCGCGCGCCGCCTGCAGCTTCTGCGCCTTGCGGCCCAGTCCACCAATCTTTATTTCGCCTGCTTTTGGAATGAAATCGCTCATGACGCAATCTTCTCACAATCCAGATTAATCTCTCCACCTCAACGCTCAGGTGCCCAGCACCATACTTTGCTACATCTGATGGTGCGTTGCAACATCTGACGGATCAACGATCCCTGCGATGCACTGGCACAGCTTGACTGGCATGAAGACACAAAGACTTGCGTCCTCTGTGTCAGCAATCAAGCAGGGCGCTTAGCTTAGGCGGAGGCAAGATTGTCGAGGTTGTGGAGGTCTTTGCCGGGTTTGAAACGGACGGCCTTGCCGGGGGCAATGCTGACTTCGGCTCCGGTGCGCGGGTTGCGCCCAATGCCGGTCTTGCGCGGTTTCACGGTGAAGACTCCGAAGCCACGCAGCTCAATGCGATCACCTGCGACCAGAGATTGTTTCATGCTGCTGAAGATGGCGTCGACGGCTCGCTCTGCCTTGGTTCTGGGAAGTCCAGTCCGCTCGACAACCCTCTGAATCAGGTCCTGTTTGATCAATTTGGGCCGCCTCTCTTGCGCCATTTGCAGATGTGTTCATTAAGTTTGCACATCATGCTGCTGAATTTGATGTTAGGAACTAACCGGAAGATTGTCAACGGCGGATTGCTGCCGTAAGATTTGGCTATCCGAAGAAAATGCGGATTCTGTCGCTTTGCCCCGAACGCCTACTGGACGCCGGGAGCACAGCCGGACCGGATCGCAGAGGCAAAACGAAATTATGGCCATCAAGAGCGACCGCTGGATACGCCAGCAGGCAACGGAACATCAGATGATTACCCCCTTCAGCGAGAAACAGGTGCGCGAAGGCGTGATCTCCTACGGACTCTCCTCCTACGGGTACGACCTCAGAGTCTCGGACGAGTTCAAAATCTTCACCAACGTCAACTCGGCAATCATAGACCCGAAGGACTTTGACGAGCGCTCGTTTGTCAGCGTGACGGCGGATGCTATCATCGTTCCGCCCAACTCCTTTGCGCTGGCGCGATCAGTCGAGTACTTCAAGATCCCCCGCGACGTGCTGACAATCTGCGTGGGCAAATCGACTTACGCGCGCTGCGGAATCATCGTCAACGTGACGCCCTTTGAGCCGGAGTGGGAGGGCTATGTGACGCTGGAAATCTCCAACACCACTCCTCTGCCAGCGCGCATCTATGCCAACGAGGGGCTATGCCAGATACTGTTCTTTCAATCTGACGAGGTTTGCGAGATCAGCTACGCGGATCGCAAGGGAAAGTACCAGAATCAGCAAGGCATCGTCCTACCCAAGCTATAGCCGTGCCCAATCTGTTGTAGATTCGGGCGGTCCGCGGGCGCGGCCTGCGGAGGGCCGCGCAGAGGATTTGAGGTTTGAGGTCGATGGATGAAGCATCAACAGCGCACCCGGATCGGATGGGCGTTATCGCCACCGATCCGCTACGCGTGCTTGGGCTACAGGCCCTACTACCGGAGTTGGAGGTCGTTCATCTTTCGGGTCCCGGCGCTCTGGGCGAAGCTCACCTCGCGCTGGTCTTGATCGACTCCAGTTGCACAACCCACCTCTTTGAGTTGATCGCCACCTTCCGCCACCTGAGGCCGCAGATGAAGTTGCTAGTTCTGGGTAACCAGACCGATCCCGAGTACATTCAACGGGTCGTCGGCACCGGAGCGCGTGGCTATCTCTCACTGGCAGCCGGAGAGTCGGAGATTCGCATGGCGGTGGATGTGGTTCGCGACGGCTCGGTATGGGCGCCGCGCAAGGTGCTGGCGCGGCTGCTGGACTCCAAACCCGGCGGATCGCTCGCCTCCAACACTCCGCCGCACTTTACCGCGCGCGAGCTGGAGGTGTTGGCTCTGTTGCGCGCCGGACGCTCTAATCGCGAGATCGGTGTGGCTCTCGTGATTGACGAGAGCACGGTAAAGGCGCACATCGGTCGCCTTTTGCGAAAGGTCGGCGTCAACAATCGCATCGCCCTTACCATGCATCCCTTCACGCAACTCGTATAGAAGACATCCGGAATGAGAACAAATTTGGTCTATAAACAATCCCGAAGCGCTCTATGTGGCTGATTCGTGGGCAGAAAAAATGCATATGCTATTGACTTGATTCGACTTCAGAGATGTACACTAACCGCGTTCCCATTGGAACAGGTGATTTGAAATATTCACAGGATCTGGTCGAGCCACATCCCGGCTCATCTCGCGCACGTCTGCACTCTTCCGTTCCATTTCGCTCAACGCATGGTTTTTTCTTGCAGTCATAGCATTGCTCTGCGCGGTTACGGCACACGCCGTTGTTGTTCGAGGCAAGGTTCCCGAACAGACCGGGATTGAACAGATCAAGCGCACCAACTTCGAGTATGCCAAGCTGGACGCCAACATTACCTACGCCATCCTGCCACGAGCAACGCTCTTCACCGAGATGGACAACCTGCTAAACCAACAGCACATTGGGCCGATCGGCTATCCCGGCCTGCCATTTACCATCCGTGCAGGCATGAAGGTGTGGCTGGGCGGAGACTGAGGCAAACAAAAACAGAATCAGATTCCCTTCGGAAATGTCTATTAAAGACGCAAGGCGCGGCAGCGGCTCAGGCGATAGCTCCGCGACTGGACTCCAAGTCCGGTGGCACGCACGCCTCCAATACTCGCCACACTTTAGTGCTCGCGAGTTGGAGGTGCTGGCTCTGTTGCGCGCCGGACGCTCCATCCGCGAAATAGGTGTGGCTCTCGTGATCGACGAGAGCATCGTCAAGGCACACATCGGGCGGTTGCTACGCAAAGTGGGCCTGAACAGCAGGATCGCGCTGACAATGCAACCATTTACGAAGATTGAGTAGGATTGCGAAGCCTCTTCCGGTGCTTCGATATTGCGATTTTGTATTAACTACTAAGTAACCAAAATGGGTACTTAGGTCTCTAGCCCTTCGTACTATTGTTACGCCATCACAACTAGCCCATGCTTATAGCTGTAGCAAAGACCCGTGCAAAACAATACAGACCAACTGGGAACGGGGCTCAAGGTGATGCAGCGCGAGCTGTGGAGCATCTTTGGAGCCCCAATTTTTTTAGAGTGGTCGAACGATAAATAGCGGACTCCTCGCTACACTGCGGGATGACAGACAATAAAGCACCAAAATGACAACAAAGGAACTGGCAACAACAAAGGCAGAGTTCCGCTAGGTGAGGATTTTACATTCCATCCATCGCGATGAGACTGTGATGAATGTGGCACCCGGGTGGTCCATGCAACCCTCTGCCGCACTTGCTCATCGTAGGAGTTGATGCAATGTCTGATGTTGGGGTTTAATCGAAGCTAGCTGGGGTTTAGCCAATGGCGGAGCGGGAGCAACAGATCTCGCACAGGATACGGGCTGGCAGATATAAACAAGTTTTTGGTTCATAGATTTCAGAAGGCGAAAGGGACTCAACCGATGAAACGACTCTCCGCAATACTATGTGGCATGACATTGGTCGCCACAACTACGCTGGGCGCAATGGCGCAGGATAGCGAAAAGCTCAGGGAGCGGCTGGACAGCGCGCTGGGCGTACTCAATGAGATTATGGCGACGCCGGACAAGGGCATTCCTCAGGGAATTCTGTCGGGCGCGGCGTGCGTTGTTGTCGTTCCCAGCTATAAGAAGGGAGCGTTCGTCATTGGCGCGCAGTACGGGCAGGGCGTGGCCACCTGCCGCACGCCGAATGGCTGGAGCGCTCCGGTCTTTGTGCGTCTTGAGGGAGGCAGCTTTGGCTGGCAGATTGGAGGACAATCGACCGATCTGGTTCTGATTGCGATGAATCAGCAGGGGTTACAGCACATGCTGAGCAGCAAGTTCAAGCTGGGCGCGGATGCTGCGGCCTCGGCTGGCCCGGTGGGGCGCAACGCTCAGGCCTCCACTGACGCCTCCATGCGCGCCGAGTTTCTCACCTACTCGCGCTCACAGGGACTCTTCGCCGGGCTTGATCTGGATGGTACCGTCCTTTCGCAGAACAAGGACGACACTCGCGCCGAGTACGGGGTAGACATTCCCTTCGATGTAGTTTTGAAGGGCAATAAGCCAGTCCCGGAGAACGCGCGACCGTTCGTTCGCACGGTTGCAAAGTACTTTGTGCAATCCAAAAACGCACAGTAGGGCGTACTATCTTGCCTTGCGCCATCGCGTCACAAGGCGTCAAGACGCCGTAACGCACTTCACCGCAAAGCCGCCAATCGGAGACGCTCCGTTGGCGGCTTTGCTGGGTTTGAAACTCCTGGCAAGCGATCTTCGTCTGTGATTGAGAACGACAATTAATTCTGATCCGTTAGACTGAAGCCTTGAGCCACGCAGCCCACTCCATTTCGGCATCGCCTGCTCGTTCGGCACTGTCCGCACGACCCACGCTTCGCCAAGCGCTGGAGTTTGTCTTTGTCTGGTTGTTTGTGCATATACTTCGGACACTTCCGCGGAGTGTGGCGCGATCAGCTGGAGCCGTCATTGGCAGCATTGCCTACGCGTTGCTCGGTCGCCTGCGCAGGGTTGGGCTGCGCAATCTGACGATGGCCATGCCGAATCTGACAGCAGAGCAGCGCGTGGGGATTCTGCGCGAGGAGTACCGCAATCTGGGCTGGCTGCTGGCAGAGTTCTGCCAGATGTCGAGCTACACAGAGGAGTTTGCCCGCCGGTTCATTTGCTACGAGGGTTTGGAGTACTATCTGGCTGCACGCCAGCGGGGCAAGGGCGTCTTTGTGCTAACAGGGCATCTGGGCGCTTGGGAGCTGTCCAGCTTCTTCCACTCGCTGGTGGGATACCCGATGGGGATGGTGATTCGCCCGCTGGACAACCCGCTGGTGGATCGTCTGGTCAACCGCATCCGCTGCCAGCATGGCAACCGTTTGCTGCCCAAGGACGACTTCGCGCGTGGACTGATCGGCGCAATGCGGGCGGGCGAGACGGTGGGCATCCTGATGGACACCAATATGACTCCGCCGCAGGGGATCTTTGTGCCCTTCTTCGGCGTGGAGGCCTGCACGGCGTCGGGGCTGGCGCGGGTGGCGCAGAAGACCGGCGCGTCCGTTCTCTCAGGATTCCTACTGTGGGAGGCAAGCGAGCGGCGCTATGTGCTGCGCTTCGGCCCGGAGCTTATGCTGGCCGACACAGGCAACACCGAGGCCGACACAGCCAGCAATACGTCTCTGTTTACCGGCGTTCTGGAGAACGCTATTCGCGAATATCCGACACAGTGGCTGTGGATGCACCGCCGCTGGAAGACCCGTCCAACTGGCCAGCCGCCGGTTTACTGATCCGTCCCAGGAATCCCGCGCCGCGCCGCCGCTTGCCTACATCCAATGTGTGCGAAATTAATTGACTGTACTGGGCTGCGAGGGTAATACTCAAAGCCCGAGGTGTACCCATGAGCGAGTTGACCACCAGCGTAGGTGCGGTTCTGCGGCAAAAGGCGGAGGCGGGCGTGCTGTCAGTCAGACCTGACGACAGTGTCTATCGAGCGATTGAGATCATGGCGGATAAGGGCGTCGGCGCGCTGCTGGTGATGGAGGACAGCGAACTGGTCGGCATCCTGAGCGAGCGGGACTACGCGCGCAAGGTCGTCCTCAAGGGCCACTCCTCACGGGAAATGACCGTCGCTGAGATCATGTCCAGCCCGGTGCTGACCGTAGGCCTGAAGCAAACCGTCGGCGAGTGCATGAGGCTGATTACCGACCGCCGCATTCGCCACTTGCCGGTCACCGAAGCTGGCGAGGTGGTCGGCGTGCTGTCGATCGGCGATCTGGTCAACTTCGTCATCAGCGAGCAGGAAGAGACGATCCGTCACCTGCACGCCTACATCTCCGGCGCGGGCGGCTAGGGAATCCCCCCGTCGCGACAGGCCGATGGCGTCGTCTTTCCGTCAAGATTCCATCAT
>CAZPZL010000115.1:0-7621 GCA_964590925.1 uncultured Granulicella sp. | reverse complement strand
GCGGGGGATGTTTTAAAGGGCGATCCCCCGGTGGGCCGGGGGATCGTCATCCGGGCGTTGCAGCCTCGGAGTATTTACGGAGAGTATTGGTTGCCGGAGTTCCAGGCTCTTTGCAGAACCCGGGTCGCCAGGGGTTAGAAGCGGAATCGGCCAGCGAACTGCCAGTCGCGTGGAGACACGCTCTGGTTTTGTCCGCCGATCTCGCCGTAGGATGTGCCGGAGAGTTGAGTCGATTGGCCAGCGGGTGGGTTCCAAGCCGCACTGGCGAGGTTGAAGAAGGTGGAGTTGGTAACGTTCTGCACGTCCGCCTCGACCTGGAAGGTGAGATGAAGCGTGGCAGTCTCGCGCACGTTGAAGGTACGTCGCAGTCCCATATCGATGTCCCACCATCCGGGGCCGGTTAGACCGTACGGAGCGGAGTGAGCGATGTTGCCGATCTTCCAGGTGGTCTCCGGTTCCCCGCCCGCCGAGAGCGTGCCGCAGGTAGTTGTGGGGTATTGGGGGGGAGAGTCTGGGCAGACGAAGGCGGCTGAGTTCAGATAAGAGATCGTGTTGTAGTTGGAGGCGTTGGCGCCCGGACCGCGACCCCATCGACCGTTGATGCGCACTTGTCTCTTATTGAAGCCGGGTGCGTAGTCGGGCATGCAGACTCCCTGACTACCGTAGGAGCTGGTTTCGCAGCCCTTGCCACTGGTGATTTGCAGCGGATACCCATCGCGGTACTTGTACAGACCAGAGAGCTCCCATCCGCCCGCAATCAGCCCGGCAATACGGTTGGTCGAGAAGAACGCCTGACCGCGACCGAAGGGGAACTTGTAGACCCAGGTCACATTGATTGCATTGGTCTGGTCATACTGCCCCAAACCACGATCTACATGGTTTGCCGGGATTCCGTGGGGGAAGTTTCCATCCTGCGGACCCAGTGGCCACTGCACTCTGTGGGTGCTGTTGTCGTCGATCTGCTTGGCGCGCGTGTAGTTGACGAAACCGGAGAGATTGTGCCACGGACGCTGGATAACCATCACCTGCAGAGAATTGTAGTTGGAGTTTCCCGTGTTTCCCCATATGTCGCTGAAGCCCCCAAACTGGGGGTAGGGCTTCAGTGCGGCGGCAACAGTGGCGTTGCCCCCTGTGAAACCAGGGTAGGGAAGCTGGTAGCTGGGGAAGAGCGACTGGAGATATTGTCCTTCCGCTACCGAGTAGGAATTGGCAAGAGCACCCTGTAGCACCGAGTCATAGTCCGGCGAGAAGCCATTCTGTGCGGCGCCACGGCCAGCCCCTCCGGGCAGGAAGTGAGTCTCCGAACCAGCATAGTTGATGCTGAGATTGGCCTTCTTGTTGATCATCTTCTGTATGCCGAAGTTCCAGTTGATGTACTGCGGACCACGCCCACCATAGTAGGGATCGGCAAAGGTAACTCCTCCGGGGGTGCAGGCTCCTCCCGAGCTGGCGCAGTTGTAGTGATTCAAAGAATCGGTTGCGATACTGGCTCCGCAGCCAGTTCCATCGATCAGGCATCGACCAACGTCAGCGTGAAAATAATTGACGTAGCTGTAGTTTCCCGTGGTTATCAGGGGGTTGGCGCTGGCTCCGGCGGTGTTCCATGGTGGCAGCGAAGAGTACGGGCTACAGCTACCTTGAGAAACGCAAGCCAGCGTAACTCCGTTATTCGATCCTTGGGGAGGGTTGCTGGCGGTGTTCAGCAGCGCGTAGGACGCGCCCGTCAGAGAAGGATTCAGGAAAAAGCCAGGGTTTCCCGTGCTGCCAGAGGGCCCAGGGTATCCGGTGGTGAGGGCATACTCGCTGTTGTTGCCAGTGCCGCCCGATGCGGATCCACCGCCGCCGGTGCCGCCAGAGTGGGTCAGCTGAATGCCGAATTGCCCGCTAATGACAGTGGTCGGCGTGTAGGCGTAAACAAAGCCAATGCGCGGCTCGAAGTTCTTGTTATACGGGTGAACCGGGGTGGTGCAGTGGCAGATGTAGGGCTCGTACATGGCGAAGACCTGATCGGCCGTCATCGCCGGGGTGTTCGTCTGAGCATTGGCTGCCTGTGCCGGGAAGTTGGCGGGGTTGGGGAAGCCAGCATACTCCACAACCCCGAGGTTCCCCGTGATCGGATTGGTCAGGGCGCTATTGAGGAATGAGATACGGTCCTTTACCTCGTGATAGGGCTGCAGATAGTCGTAGCGGAAACCCAGATTCAGGGTCAGCTTGGATGTGACCTGCCAGTTGTCCTGTATGTAGGGAGACATCGGACGGAAGCGCCCGCCAACGTCCTGAATCGCCTGATTGGCCTCACTGCCGCTGTAGACGGCTCCAACCAGATAGCTGGCATAGGCGTCGCCGTTGCCAGGACCGGCGGAGTTGACCTCGGTGCTGTAGGCATTATAGGCAAGACTGATGGTGTTACTGAAGCCGCCATAGCCGCCCACATTGGACTCCAACCACTGCGCCTGTGCGCCGAAGGTGATGTTGTGCAGCCCATGAAACTGCTTGATCCACTGTAGGTTGTCGATCAGACTGAAGGCGTTTTGCGCGCCCGGTCCGGTGTTCGGCTTTGAAGTCCAGTTGACCGGAGCCGTGGGGCCATTCTCCCCATTGAAGCTCACGTTGGGCATGCTCTGCGAAGCGTTGCCGGGAGGCAGGTTGGTAATGCCAGCGGCGCAAGCGTTTTCATTGCCCAGGATGGTCGGATCCGAGCAGCTGCTGGTCGGCATCAGAGACGACGTCCGGCCCTGAGTCACCGAGAAGCCTTCGCCCCAGTTGCGGGTGTAGCCGTACTTCAGAGAATTGATCAGCGATTGCGAGGCAATGTAGGTGTACGAGAAGATGCCCGATGCGGTCTTCGAATTGGTGAACACACCGCTTGCATACGGCACGGGGAGCTGCGTGTAGCTGTTGTAATCGGGAGCGTTGCCGTAGCCACGGTTTCCTCCGGTGCCAACCAACGAGAACTTGTTGCGCGAGTTCAGCGTGTAGTCCAGACGAACCGTCAGATCGTAGGTCGCCTGCTGCAAGGGGAGAGCGGCAAGGTAGTTGCTGAAGGTGGAAAGGTTGTTGGGGGTCGGCAGAGCACTCTCTAAAAATGTCGAGATGCTCGACAGATACTGCGTCTCGATGACGTTCAGCGTGGGCACGCCGTTGTACCGACCTTGAAATGCTGCGCGAGAACCATAGCTGCCCGTAATCGGATTGGCGATCATCTCCACTGCCGAGCCTAACGAGTCGGTGAAGTTGCCCTGACGATTCAGCACGGTGGGAATAGTGATCGTCTGTGGAGTGTTGCTGAGCCGGGTCAGATGGAAGCCTTCAGCGCTGCCGAAAAAGAAGAGCTTGTCTTTGAGAATTGGTCCGCCCAGAGAGCCACCGTAGTTGTTCTGGTGCTCGCCCGGCTTCACCGCAATGCCGGTCCCCGAGTTGGCCACCTTCGAGAAGTATCCCCAGGTGTCAAACATGGTGTTGCGCAAAAAGTCAAAGACCGTTCCATGCAACTGGTTGCCGCCGGATTTGATGGTGTAGTTGGTCACACCAGCGCCGCCAAACGAGGTGCTCGCACCATTGGTCTGCACAGAAAACTGGTCGACCGCATCGACCGAGACCGAATTGGCAACCGCCGCGCCGTTACCCTGCGCGCTGATGTTGGAGACCGGAACACCCTCTACATAGTTCTCGTTCAACCCCGTCTGCCCGGTGCCGCCGTAGATGCCCGAGGCGCCCGCCGTCGAGACCTGCGCGCTGTTGTTGCCCGGATTCTCCTGCACCCCAGGCATTAGATATTGGAAAGCCGTGGCGTCGCGCGGTCCGTTGTTCATCGACAACGGCAGTTCGCTGTATAGCTCGTTCTCAATGGTCCCGCCCAAAGTGGCGTCGGTCGTATCCATCGGGGGAGGGGCGTCCGTCACGGTGATCGTGGTGTTCTCCCCACCAACCGTCAGCTTCAGATTCAAGCCGTACATCGAGGAGTTATCCACCTCAATGTTTTCCTGCAAAAGTCGCTGAAATCCCTTGGCCGTAACCTCGACGTTGTAGGTGCCCACCGCCAAAGGAGAGATCGCATACAACCCCTTATTGTCGGTCGTGTGGGTGACCGCAACCCCGGTTTCGGTGTTGGTCGCCGTCACCTGAGCCTTGACCACGGCCGCGCCGTTGGGATCGGTAATGGTTCCCTGTATGCCGCCGCCCGCCGCACCCTGCGCCTGTAGCGGCAGACCGCAGAAGATCGCCCAGCCGCAGATAATCAGCAGACTGGCGACCAGAGTGGCGGAGCATTGTGCAAGAAAACGGCGTGAAAGCCCGAGAGGCAAAGACCCAACTGTCGTGTTACGAACCATAATTTTGCTCCATCTGATTTTGCGCTGGAAGACGATCCGCCCTGATGCCAATCGTTGCCGATCAATGCGTATCGTCCGACTAATGCCAATCCAGTCGTTCCCGACTGAATCCAATCGTTCCCGATCTAATGCCATACCAATCGTTCCCGATTGAACCCAATCGTTCCCGATTCAATGCTAACCCGGATAATGCCAATCGTCCCCAGTTAAATTATTTCCGGTTAAACTACCCCCGAAGCCTTGCGCCCACGACTTGAAAACCTAAAATACGGTGGAGCCGGAACGCGAAAAAAGTATTTGTTTACAGTGTTGATTGTCAATAAGAAAATGTTATCTGAATGAAACGTCAGCAGTCAGATGAACACTCCATCGAGGGGAGTTGGATCAGATCTCAGTTGAGAGATCGGCTTAAAGATTTGGTATTCCATGATGCTCTCAACCAGCTACAACTGTCCAAGCATAGACGGGATGCGGGGATTTGCGTATATTGAACTGTCGAAGGAGATTCGTGCATCAGGAGCACAATCGTTTTATGCGGAGTTGCACTTGGAACTTGTAGACGCCTAAGGTTTACGCCGCATGACATGAAGTGACAATGGGGGGTCAACGTCTACGGCCAAACGTGCATCCAGATGCGAGAACAGGCAATAGCCAAGACCATCCTCGCACCTCGCGCTACAGTGAGAAGAGCACAGGAAGATCAGCATAAGATTTCAGCGTTCCCTCTGAGGCCAAAGCATCCTTGACTTTAGCATCTTTGACTTTGCGCGACTTGCGGCGGACTAGAGTCCGGCCCTATCAAAACGAGGACTGGGGCAGAGGTTTCCCGAGTATCGCGCGCTATGCCTGTGCCGCTTCGATGGCGAACGCGACGCGCAGCATGGTCTCCTCGTCGAAGTGGCGGCCCATGATCTGCACGCCGATGGGCAGACCCGTTTGGGTCTCTCCGCACGGCACGCTGATGCCGCATATGCCAGCAAGGCTCGCCGCCACCGTGCAGATGTCTTCGAGATACATCTGCACTGGGTCGTCGGTTTTCTCTCCGAGCTTGAAAGCGGGTGTTGGCGTCACTGGCGCGACGATAGCGTCTACCTCGGCGAAGGCGGCCAAAAAGTCTCGCGTCAGCAGCGTTCTCACCTGCTGCGCCTTCAGGTAGTAAGCGTCGTAATAGCCCGCTGAGAGCGCATAAGTGCCGAGCAGAATCCTGCGCTTGACCTCTGCGCCGAAGCCCTGGTCGCGCGTCTCGCGGTACATTGCCGAGAGTGTGTTGGCACCGTCCGCGCGCAGGCCAAAGCGCACGCCGTCGAAACGCGAAAGATTAGCCGAAGCCTCCGCCGTAGCGACCACGTAGTAGGTCGGAATGGCGTACTTGGTGTGCGGCAGCGCGATGGTCTTGACCTCGCAGCCAGCGGCGCGCAGCCCGTCCAGCGCGCGCTCGATGGCGGCGCGAATCTCCGGGTCCAGCCCTTCGCCAAAATATTCCTTCGGAACGCCAATGCGCAGTCCCTTGACCGGCCTCTGCAGCGCTCCAACGTAATCGTTCACCGGACGGTCCGAGCTGGTCGCGTCCAAGGCATCCTTACCCGCCAGCACCGCCAACATGGTTGCCGCGTCATGCACGTTAGTGGCAAACGGACCGACGCGGTCCAGCGACGAGGCAAACGCAATCAGCCCGTAGCGGCTGACGCGACCGTAGGTGGGCAGCATGCCGACCACGCCGCAGAAGGCCGCAGGCTGGCGAATCGATCCGCCTGTGTCGGTGCCCAGCGACGTGACGGCAAAGCCCGCCGCAACTGCCGCCGCCGAGCCGCCGCTCGACCCACCCGGCACACGCTCCAGATCGCGCGGATTGCGCACCACGCCATAAGCCGAGTTCTCGTTCGACGAACCCATGGCAAACTCATCACAGTTCAGCTTGCCCAGCAGCACCGCTCCAGCCGCCTCCAGCCTAGTCACGACAGTGGCGTCGTAAGGCGGCATATAGCCTTTCAGGATCAGAGAGCCTGCCGTCGCGGGCGAACCCTTCATGGTCAGCACGTCCTTGACACCGACGGGGACACCAGCCAGCGGCGGTAGAGGCTCGCCCTTGGCGGCAATCGCGTCGATCTTGGCGGCCTGCGCCAGCGCGCGCTCTCGGCTCAACGCTAGAAAGCTGTTAATGCCTTTGCCGTTCGGAGAGATGGCATTCGGCCCGTCTTCCGCCGCAATTTTTGCGTAGTGCTGCTCGGCAATCGCCGTCGCCGTCGTCTCTCCGCTTGCAACCGCTGCCCGTACCTGCTGAATCGTCGTGCTTCCCAATTCAATCTCCCATCAATAACTCACAGCCGACCACTCACAACTCATCACTCACAACTATCGTTCAATTACCTTGGGGACCTTGAAGAACCGGCCCTCACTCTCGGGAGCCACGGCCATCACGTCCTTGCGGTCGAGCGACGTTTTCTCGGCATCAATGCGCAGATTTGCACCAGTCGATTCAATCTCCGCGCCCAGCATCTCGCCCACCTGGGCCATCGCAGGAATGCCAGTCGTATCCAGCTCATTCAACTGCGCAATGTGGCCCAGAATTGCGTTCAGATCGCGCTGCATACGCGGCACCTCATCCGGAGTCAGGTCCAGATTAGCCAGCTCGGCCACACGCAACACCTCATCCTGACTTACGCCCACAGCCTCAGCCATCGGTGGTTCTCCTATCGTTTTCTTAACTCAAAGTGTATCGCGGCGACGGGCAGACCAGCGATCTTCGCCAATTCACGGCGCAAGGTCTCGTCGAGCGCCCTCATCTGCTGCAACCAGACCGCGTCTGCGACTGCAATCCATACCACGCCGTCCGAGTAGCTAACCACTGAACCGCGCTCAGCCATGACGTGTCCGCAGGCGACGGTCCAAGCCGCCGCCATCCGATCCTCGTCGCGCATGGCGCGTAGGCTCGTCTTCAGATTCCCCCGCAACAGGCTCCTGATCGCCTCCATACCAACTTACCTTTACTGCTTCTTCTTCAAGGGAAAACGATAAACCACGCCACCAGAGATAGCGAAGAATGTGCGCGTCTCGTTGCCGAAATGTTCCAGAATCAGATCCGGCGAAAGGCGAATCGCCCAGTCCTTCGAGCGGTTCATATCGATGCTGCCGCCCAGCGCAAATACCGGCGCCGTGTGGTTGTTGTAAAGTCCGACATATTGGGCATTTTTAGCTGGCGTGTTATTGCTCACAGATTCCCCGTACCCGCCGCCCGCCGTTCCTCCGGTGAAGACTCCGACCGATGGCCCGCCGTAGGCGTGCAGATCGAG
>CAZPZL010000114.1:0-7631 GCA_964590925.1 uncultured Granulicella sp. | reverse complement strand
GGTTGTGCTTCTGCGATCGTCGCTGGGAAACAAACGTTCCGACTCCCATTCAGTTGACAACCTCAGCATCGCTGGAGTCATTTCAACCTTCGGTGGTTTTTCCCGCTCTTCCCAAAACGCCGGCGACATGTCCAATTCGACAAACCTATCTCCCAGTTGCAAATGCCTGGTGTTGGAAGTAGGAACTGGCTTCCACTCGTCCGGGATGATGATGCCGGCGTTTGGGTCGAATGGTTTCACTCCTGGAGCGGTTGGGTTGGGCGATGGTATCGGAGCAGGTTCCGGAGCTGACTCGGCTTTGATATCTGGTGTCCCGGGAAGAGCGCGAAGAGATGCGAGACGTGGCGATGATTCATCTCCGGGCCATTCATATCCCAGTCGTGGCCCCACTCCTCCAACTGTCCAGCCTTGCCGATCTGGAGCGGCTCCATCTGATCCTTTGCCGCCTGTAGCTTCGCGCGGAAAGGCTCATCGATGCCCAGAGCTTTGCTGGCTGCAATCGTGTTGGTGAGGAGGTCCCAGATGATCTCACGCTCCGCCGCTGCTCCATCAACGACCGTGCTGGAGACACCATCGTCGGTCTTGAAGCGATTCTCCGGCGAGAGCGAGGGCGAGGTAATCAGTTTGCCATCGGCACCGGGAACCAGAATGGAGACGTAGAACTCCGCTGATCCGCGTAGCGCCGGGTAGTACTGCTTCAGGTAGGCTCGGTCGCGGGTGAAGGCGTAGTGCTCCCAGATGTCCTGCGCGATCCACGCGCCGCCCTCGAAGAACGGCCCCCACGGCAGGCCAGCGCCGGGCGCAGTCCATCCCCATGCGTTGGTGGTATAGGCGACGGCCCATCCGGGTGCATTGTAGTAAGCCTCAGCGGTCTTGCGGCCCGGTTCCATCAGACTGCGGTCGAGGCGGATGGCGGGCAGATGTAGTTCGCTGAGATTGGCCGACTCTACGGGCCAGTAGTTCATCTCGTAATTGATGTTGGATTTGTAGTCGCACTTCCACGGTAGGTCGAGTCCATCGCCCCAGATTCCCTGCGAGTTTGAAGGCAAAGGATTCTCCGCTCGGCTGGAAGAGATCAGGAGATAGCGGCCCATCTGGTAGTAGAGAACGGCCAGCGAGGGATCGTCCTTGCCGTCGTGGTACTCGCGCAGGCGAACATCGGTCGGCTGATTCGCCGCTGCGCTCGTGGGCAGAGAGAAGCTGACGCGGTCGAAGAGGCGCTTGTAGTCCGCAACACTCGCCTTCTTCAGCTCGGCGTAGGACTTGCTCGAAGCTGCGTTCAACTGCTGCACGACTGCGGCGTGTGGTTCCGGTCCGCGATAGTTCTTTGCGTAGTTGAGAATATAAGTGGTGCCTGCGGCGAGAATGACGGTCGCTTCATTTGCGCCGGTTACAGTCAGCGTATCGCCGCTGCTGTGTACCGATCCGCCGACAGTCTTGACGCGGACGCGAACCTCGTAGTCCAGATTTCCCTTGAACGCGGCGCTTCGGGCAGTGGCTGGCATGTCTGTGTTCCCACGCATCACGAGTGTGGTTTCGCCGTCGCTGGAGGTTGTGGCGCTGGCTTCGCGCGAGAGCTTCAGCGAAAATCCGATCTGGCCGGGGTGGTCGCAGGTCAGATGCGTGACGAGAACGTGATCCGGCGCGCTGGAAAATGTCTCGCGCCGAAAGGTATTGCCATCGACGGTGAACTCTGTGCCCGCGACCGCAGTCGCAATGTCCAGCCAACGCCAGTAGTTGGTGACGGCACCGGTGCCCAGAGCGCTCTCAAGCGTGAGATCGCCCAGCGTCTCATACGATGCGTCGTATGCGCTATCGCCTTTGCCGGTGGTGGTCATGTTCGCCGCGACGAGCTTCTGTGCCGCAGCATAATCGCCCTTGGCGACCGCGGCCCGAATCTCCGGCAGCGCCTTGTATGCGTCGGGACGATTGGCGTTGGGCTGCGGCCCACCCGACCACACTGTCACGTCGTTCAGTTGCAGCCTCTCGTGCTGCGGTCTGCCGAAGATCATCGCGCCCAGCCGACCGTTGCCCACGGGAAGCGCGTCGGTCCACGCCGAGGCTGGAGCCGAGTACCAGAGAGTCAGCGGTGTGATCGCGGGATTCTGGCGCGGAGTTGCCTGCTCGTTCTGCGCCAGACAGGTGGCAAAGCTAAACAGAAATAGTCCCAGCAAAAGAGAGGTAGCGAGATTGCGAATGGCACTCGGTATCGAATGATTAAGAAAACAATTCAAACTCTTTTGCATCTGACTCTCCAGATCAAGTTATCAGTAACTATAGTTTCAACTACATCATCGGTAGCGACACGAACGCTTGTCAAAAGCAAGTATTTGAGTCGGGAGTAAATGTTGTGCAAGCTGCGGGCGAAGCTAGTAGGATGACACCCATGCCGCAAACAGCCAACCCGACCGAATTGACGCCAGCATCCGGCTCGCACGCGGCCAAGCGCGCGGCGGCGATATTATCCGTTGTTGCCGCCAGCTGTATCGCGCTGCTCAAGCTGATTACGGGCCTGCTGACTGGCTCGCTTGGGTTGCTATCAGAGGCGGTGCACTCGGGCATCGACCTGATCGCCGCGGGCATCACGTTATTCTCCGTGCAGATTTCGGATCTGCCAGCCGACGACGACCACAACTACGGCCACGGAAAGGTGGAATCGCTCTCAGCGTTCATCGAGACGGCGATTATGCTGGCTTCAGCCGCATGGATCATCTACGAGGCTCTCAGTCGCATCTTTGGGCGACAACATCTGGCACTACGTCCGTCGTTCTGGCCTTTTGCTGTTTTGACGCTCTCTATTGCGGTGGATTTCACACGCTCGCGGACTCTGGCCCGGGTCGCGCGTGAGCATCACTCGGAGGCGTTGGCCGCCGATTCGGTTCACTTCGCCACCGACATGTGGGCGTCGTTGGCGGTCATCGTCGGGCTAGCGGCGAGCTACATTGGCAATCGCTACTCGCTGTCGTGGCTGGAGTTTGCCGATCCGCTGGCCGCGCTTGTGGTCGCCGGAATTATCCTGCATGTTAGTTGGAATCTGGCACAACAGACAGTTGACACGCTGTTGGACGCTAGCCCGGTCGCCGACCAATCCCACTCTCCCGCGCACTTGGTCACGCAGACGGCGGCGCAGGCCAAGGAGCAACTACGGCAGAGCCTGCTGAGCGATCTGGCGGAGATACCAGGTGTTCTCACGGTGGAACGGCTGCGTACGCGGCGCTCCGGTGCCAGCATCTTTGCCGACATCACGCTGGGGCTGCCGCGCAACCTTACCTTCCAGCGCTCGGAGCAGGTCACGCTGGCGGCGACTGCGGTCGTGCAGCGCTATCTGCCGGCAGCCGACGTGGTGGTGCATACCGTGCCGACGGCGTCGTTAGCCGAGAGCGTCTACGACCGTATCCGTGTAGTGGCCGCGCGCCGCAATCTGGCGATCCACGAGATCAGCGTTCAGCAACTGAGCGGCCAGCAGCACGATCACGCTCACCCGCAACTGCATATCGAGCAGCATCTAGAGGTCGACGAGAGGATGTCGCTACTGGAGGCACACGACCTGATTACCGCGTTGGAGGCGGAGATGCGGCGCGAGGTGCCGGAGATTGCGTCGATTCTGACACACATCGAGAGCGAGCCGGCGACCATCGAGCGAGCCGCCACGCCGGAGCAGAATCTTGATCTGGAGATGCGGCTGCATAGGGTTGCCGCAGCCTTCCCGGAGATTCTGGACATCCACGAGGTCTATGTGACGCGGCGCGGCCCCCACTCTGAAGGCCTTCCCCACGCAAATTCCGAGCACACACAAGTCTCCTGCCACTGCACCCTGCCGGACGACCTTTCGATGGCACGTGTTCACGCCGTCATTACCGCGCTGGAGGGAGCCTTCAAGATCGACGCGCCCGAGGTCGACCACCTGCTGATCCATCCCGAGCCAGCCACCGACAACCTGCGCTGAGACTGCTATGTGGTTTCAGTAACAGTGAGGAGTCTTGTGCTAAGCGCAAAAGCAGATTCCGCCGCTACGCTACGGAATGACAACTAACTGGTCTACCTAGGATGCTAGCGGGTGGCGACGCTGATTTCGTGGAGGCGGTTGGCGAGGAGTTTTTCGAGGTCTTCAAGCGCAGCGGAGAAGCCTTCGATTCCCTCCTTCAATTTGTCTGTGGCCATGCGGTCGGCGGCGTGCAGCTTGTCGAACGCAGCCTTATCGAGGGTGATCTTTTCGAGGGCGAGGTTGGCGGCCTTGGCGGCGTCGAGCTTCTTCGGAAGATCTGCACTGCTGGCTTCGAGTTCAGCAAGCAGTTTGGGAGCGATGGTCAGCAGATCGCATCCGGCAAGCTCCGTGATCTCGCCGATGTTGCGGAAGCTCGCGCCCATCACCTGCGTCTGGTAGCCGAATTTCTTGTAGTAGTTGTAGATGGTGGTGACGGATTTAACCCCTGGATCGTCCGCGCCGACGTAGTCCTTGCCCGTGTCCTTCTTGTACCAATCTAAAATTCTACCTACGAAGGGCGAGATCAATGTCACCTTGGCCTCGGCGCAGGCAATGGCCTGATGTATCCCAAAAAGAAGTGTCAAGTTGCAGTGGATTCCCTCGCGCTCCAGAATCTCTGCGGCCTTGATCCCCTCCCATGTAGAGGCAATCTTGATGAGGACGCGCTCGCGACCGATGCCTGCCTTGTCGTACTGCGCGATGATTTCACGAGCCTGCGCGATGGTCTTCTCGGTGTCGTAGGAGAGGCGCGCATCAACCTCGGTGGAGACGCGACCAGGAACGATGGCGAGGATTTTGAGGCCGAAGGCGACGGCGAGCGTTTTGAAGGCGAGCGCTGCGACGTCCTTGTCAGAGGCGTTGCTGCCAGCCTCGATGCGCGCCTGCTTCAGTACGCCATCGACGATGGGTTGGTAGGCCGGCATCTGTGCCGCAGCAGCGATTAGTGAGGGATTCGTCGTCGAGTCGATCGGCTTGAACTGTTCGATTGAGTTGATGTCGCCGGAGTCGGCTACGACCTTGGTCATAGTGCGAAGCTGTTCGAGAAGAGTTGCCATGGATCTCCTTTTTCTCTACTGACGGTTCAATTTGATTTTATCAAGGGCGAGTGAGCCGTGCCGATGGCGATCAGGCGAAACGAGTCGAGGCAGGCTGTGCGCAACTGATCTCATCTGGCTCATCTGGGATTTATGAGGAGCCAGTAGTGGAAGCCGTCAACGATGGCCATCAGCGCGGCCTGATTGAGGTCGCTGCTGACTCCGGCGGTGATCCAGGCGGGGTGGCCATCGGCGTGGAAGCTGACGGTGACGCGGACGTGTGCGGCAGTGTCGTTGGCGGTGACGTCGAGGGCGGTGACGCTGAAGGTGTCGAGGCGCATCTTGGCGAGCGCGGGGTACCATCTTTCCAGTTCCTGACGCATGGCCTTGGTGAGGGCGTCGACCGGGCCGGAGCCTTCAGCGCGGGTGGTGACGACCTTTCCGTCGTCGAGCGAGAGCGACATGGAGGCCTGAACATAACGGTTGCCGATCTCGTCCGATTCGTCCAGCACGCGCCAGCCTTTGACGCTGAAACTGGCGGGCAGGGTGCCGAGGATCTTGCGGCAGGCGAGGATAAAGGAGACCTCGCTGGATGTGAATCCGCCGCCCTCGACCATAGCTTGATTGGTGTCGAGCAGGGTCTGCGCTTGATGCGCCGTGAGCGGGACGTCGAGTTCCTTCGACAGCAGAACGATGTTGGCGCGGCCAGACTGGCCGTTGACGCCGATGCGAGCGTTGGCTCCGACCAGCGCGGGATTGCACCAGAGATACGCGCCAGGGTCCTTACCCTCGCTGCTGCCGTGCATGCCAGCCCATGTGCCGAAGGCTCCGGGGCCGACGATTGGTGTGCCGTGGGGTGGCTCGATGGAAAAGGCGGAGTAGGCTGATTGCGCCAGCGCGGTGAGGCCGGAGAGCGCGGCGCCAGGGACAAACCCGGCCTCGCAGCGGAGTTGCATACTGCCGATGACAGTAGTGAGATTGACGTTTCCACAGCGCTCACCGGTGCCGAGGAGAGTGCCTTGGATCTGCATGGCGCCTGCGAGGATTGCCGCGCGGGTGTTGGCGACGCCTAGGCCGCGGTCGGTATGGCCGTGGAAGCCGAAGCGAGCCGAGGGGTAGGCGCGAGTGAGCGTGGCGAAGAGTTCGGTGACCTCTTCAGGCGTGGCTCCGCCAGTGGTGTCGCAGGCGATGATGCGGCTGACCTTTTGCTGGACGCACTGCGCGACAAGCTGGTGGAAGTACTCCACGCTGCGCTGGGTTTGGTCGGGAGGGCACTGGACGCCGTTCTCGCGGCGACCATAGACGGCGTCGAGCGCGTGTTCAAGATCGACGAAGACCTCGATGCCGTGGTCCTGTAGGTAGGCAATGGTATCCGATGCCATAAGGAGATTCTCCTCTGGCGTGGTACCCAACGACTTTGATACGTCGAGCAGGCGCGACTTGACAACGATGACAGCAATTGGAACGCGCTGCTTGTGGCGCAAAATAAACTGAGCGTCGGACCAATCGGCGACGCGGCTGCCCCGGCCACGGGTGCGACCAAAGAGGGCGAGGCGTGTGGCTCCAGTGTCTACCAACTGGAGGCGCGTGGCGAGGTCGGTGACGAACTGGTTGGCGGCGGCGAAGCCGATCTCGGCGAAGTGGACGCCGAAATTTCCCATGCGCTGGAGGAGAGCGACGGCGTTCGGTACGGAGATGTCGAGGTTGGGCTGCTGCAGGCCGTCGCGCAGGCTGGTGTCGAACAGCTCGACCAACGCTGGGGTGGTTGCCAAAGAGGATTTGGTTATCGTCATCTGTCTGTGATCCCGTCCATTGGATTTTTTGCACTGGCTTGGCGGCGATGCGAAGAGTTGAGCATACATGATACGTCGGCGGAGACTATTGTGGAGGATTTTAGCTGGACGGGGCATTTTGGAGCTTCAGTTATGCTTAATTGCGAATAGATTGTAAGCTGTAAGGTATAAGCCGTGAGCTATGTTGTGTGTGATGTTGCTCGCGGGTCTGATAGTTCCGAAAACTTTTCATAATAACTTGACCCCAAGCCCACGGCTTGATATTGTTAGAAGGTTCCGCTTTGTTCGGGGACACGTTGCCATGTGGCTGCACGATATTTGCAGGCTCCTTGGGGCGTATGGTGTGTCTGCAGGCTATGGGGCCGGAGCTATAGGGTCGGATTTAGATAGCCCCAGCGATTTTGGAGTTTCCGGCGGTTGTATTAGGAGTTCTCCTGCTAGTTTGGCTAGGGGTTTTCCTGTAGTTTGCTGTACACTATAAAAGTTGTAAATCTGCATCTCTGCGTGGGTATAAAGCGCAGTTGAAAAGATGCGGTGCAGTTCCTCGCAATCGTCTCTGCGACACCCTCCACCCCGGGCTTATAAAACAAGGTCGGGAGCCAATGTGGATGGGCTATGCGGAGACGGAACAGCGAAACGGAGTCAACTCCACCTTCCGGTAAGGGTTGAAGGCAAAGAGCGAGTCCCAGTGTGGAGCGAGCGCGAGCCGGAGACGGGAAGCAATGGACGCTAGGCCACCGTCGACTGTTGATCGTCTGATTTGTGCGTTACAGGCGGGAAGCAAGGGAAAATCTTCGCGCGAGGCACGTCAGTGTCCTC
>CAZPZL010000113.1:0-7658 GCA_964590925.1 uncultured Granulicella sp. | reverse complement strand
AGGCGAGACGATATTTTGCACTCTGCCAAAAGAGGCAGTCGTAAACTGTCAGTAATTAGCACTTCATTTTCTTTTCGCAGTAAGGCGGAGGAATCGGCTTTTGCCATTGTTGCTACCGATGTTCGCTCCCGCCATAGCTCCGCATTTACTATCGTGCGATATGGTTGGTACCATCCTCCTAACGCAGCAACAATCGCACAAGGGGAACCATGAACTTCAGCAAAGAGTGGTCGCGTAGACGATTTCTGGCCGTATCCAGTGCCACAGCAGCGCAGGCGGCAGCCAGATTGAAGGGCTTCTCGCAGACCGTCTCTCCGGCAGAGGCAGCGGCAGCCGCGAAGAAGAACCTGCAGGAGTCGGCGCGCCTGATGCCGCCGCCAGAGGTAATCAGTGGTGGCATTCAGCCGCTGATGAAGGGCCACACGGCTCGCCCGCTGCGTTACCAGCCCATCAACGGCGACTTCGTCATTCGCAATGGCGGCGAATACTTCAACCGCCCGCTGTACGCGCCCTGCTCGACGGAACACTCGGCCGACTTTCGTGTCGACGCCAGCGACGTGCCGGAGTTCTCGCTCTACCTGCCGGGACATGGCGGCAACCTGAAGCTCGGCTTCATCTCAGCAAAAGACAGTGAGTCGAAGTGGGGAGCGGTTGCCGACGAAGTCATCGCGCGCTATCGCCCAGGGCGGATGATCTACGAGATGCGTGACGCCTTGCTGGGCAAGGGAACGATTCGCGCCGAGCTTATCACCAGCGGCGAAGGATCCGGCATCCTTCTGAAGGTCGAGGGGACGGACCTTCCCGCTGGCACAAAGCTGGCGTGGGCCTTCGGCGGTGTCAGCGGGAAGAAGGGACGACGCAACGGCGACATCGGCTGCGAGGTTCAACCCGTCAGCCAGTTCTTCCAACTCCGTCCCGATGAATGCGAGGGCAATACTTATCTGAAGACGGTCGTTGTTGACGATGCTGGCGGAAGTGCTCGCCCGTCCAGCCGGTTGACAAGTAAATCGGCCTTGCTGTTGTTGACCTTTCCATCGGGATCGAAGTTGAGAGTGGAGGAGTTCGCGGCATGGTCCTCTGCGCCAGCTAATGTAACTGCACTAGCCAATGAAGAGGACACCGTCAAGCAGCCTGTGCTGATGGGTTTAGTCGAGATCACGAGTGCGCCCATCTTGCTGACGATCGACCGATTATCCGATACCACCGATGCAATGCTGCATTCAGCAGGTGGCGATCAGATGAATAGATTTGTCACGCGCAGCGAACAGATTGATACTCTCGCAAAGACTCTTACGCTAGAAACTCCAGACGCGCATCTCAACACTGTTGGTGCGGCTCTCTCCGTTGCAGCGGAGACGGTCTGGGATGCGCACTCTCAGTGCGTTCTGCACGGCGGAGTGGCATGGCGAACGATGCTGGCCGGATGGCGTGGCCCCTACGTCCTCGACGCCCTCGGCCACCACGACCGCGCCCAGCAGCACTTCCGCCACTGGCTGAAGAAGCAGAACCTCACCGCCGTTACAACAAGCGATCCCGCTGTCGGCCCGTGGGATCCCGCGCCCAACATCCACCTGACGCGCAAGGAAGGAATGCTTCACTCCAACGGCGACCTCTCCGCCAACCATTACGACATGAACATGGTCTTCATCGACGTGATGCTGCGTCACCTGATGTGGACCGGCGATATGGACTTCGCACGCGAGATCTGGCCGTATCTGCAACGGCATCTGGCATGGGAGCACCGCCTTTTTCGACGAACGTACAAGACCGCCGACGGCAAGGAGTTACCGCTCTACGAGGCGTACGCGGCAATTTGGGCCAGCGACAATCTGCAGTACAACGGCGGCGGAACGATGCACTCGTCTGCCTACAACCTATTCGCCTTCCGTACCGCGGCGAAGCTGGCCCACGCTCTCGGCGAAGATGCCAGCGCCTACGAGGCCGAGGCCGCGCTGCTCAAAGAGGGCATCGAGCAGTTGCTGTGGCTGCCTGCGCAGGGCGCTTACGCCGAGTCGAAGGACCTGCTCGGACCGCAGACTGCATACAACAATCCCGCGCTCTGGACGGTCTATCACACCATCGACAGCGAGGTTCCTACGCCGCGTCAGGCATGGCAGATCTGCGCCGAGCGGCTTGCGGCGCTGCGCCACGTCCCCATCCACGGCGAGGGCGTGCCGGAGGAGGGCCTGTACATGCTCTCCTGCTCGGACTGGCTGCCGTACGTCTGGTCGCTGAACCTGCTGCTGCTGGCAGAGAACGCACACATGGCTCTCGCGCTATGGCAGACGGGGATGGCAGACGAGGCCTACCGCATCCTCAAAGGGAATTTACTCGATTCGATGTTCATGGGACTCTCGCCTGGGGACTTCCACATGACATCGGCACTGGATGCACATCGGCAAGAGGCGCAGCGCGACTTCGCCGACCCGATGGGCATCACCGCGCGCGCCCTCGTTGAGGGACTCTTCGGCATTCAACCTGACCTTATTGCCAACTGCATCCGCATCCGTCCCGGCTTCCCCACCGGCTGGGACCGCGCCACCCTCCGCCACCAAGACTTCGACTTCTCCTGGCAGTGTAAAAAGCAGTTGATTCCTACAACCGGAAGTACAGCAATGCAGACAAGCGCAAGCGAGAGCTACGAGTTCATCAGCCGTCTCTCCAGGACCGTCCCCATCACCCTGAATCTTCCTGCACAAACCTCCCGCATACCCGATGTTATCTGCAACGGAGCAAGCGTGACCTGTGCCTTTGACCCCGACGCTGTCGGCTCGCCACGGGTCATACTCCAACTCCCCGCCGCTCGCAGTTACAAGATAAGTCTCAAGTGGAACGGGTTTGCACCCGCACAAAATCTCCCCAATGTCAGCTTCCTCGCAGGCGAAATGTTCTTCGACTGGAAAATTAACATGGACGTTCGTATTGCAGGAGACCAAAGCCTCGGACTAGCCCTTTTCGGTGTCGCGGCGGATGATCCACAGCACGCACTCACCGATGGCCGCGTCACATCTCCCGGCTTCCACACCATCTTCTTCAACATGAAGCAGGACGACTGTGCCTGGAGCCTCCCACTCTCCTTCGACGTAAAGCCCTCCACTCCCGTCTTCGCTGCAATCCCCGCGCTGCCCGCAGGCGCGCACACCGAGTCGCTCGACCTCACTACCCTGCTGAAGGATCAGATCAACGAGATCTTCACTCGCGTCTACGCCGAGCCGCGCTCGCAGTTCTGTTCCCTCGCGCTGGCGGACAATCTGCTTGGCGGATGGGCCAATCCTGACAACCGCGCTAACATCGACGACGGTGGCCTGCGCGCCGCTGGCGGCGTTCTCCACACTCCGCTTGGCGTGGACTTCCGCACTCCAGCAGGCAATGTGCCCAACTGCCTCTTCCTCTCCTATTGGAAGCAGGACGCGCCCTCGGTGAAACTCGCCCTCACCGGCCACTCCAGCGGAATCTATCTGCTTGTTGCGGGCAGCACATTTCCACAGTTCAGTCGCATGACTCATGCAACGGTATCGGTAAACTACACCGACGGCAGTAGTGCCACCCTTGCTCTGCGCAATCCCGAGACTTGGTGGCCCATCGAGCAGGATTACATGCTCGACGATTACCTCTTTGTCAACGATGCGCCGCTACCCCCCCGCGTTAACCTGCGCACCGGGCAGACGCGCATACTGGACCCGATTGCCTCTCATGGGAAGGGTCGTACAGTTCCGGGCGGTGCCGCGACGATCTTGCATTTGCCACTCGACGCGAACAAGTCCCTGGCATCGCTTGATCTTCGCGTTGAATTGTATGGTGTCGTCGTCGCGCTGCTCGGGGCCACGCTCACTCGTGTCTAGCGAAAAATTTCGCCACGTCCATGACAAGATGACCTTCCCTTGGTCGCCAATAAAGTAGGTGATGTTTAGCCTAGAGTAGAGTCCAATATAGAGGGTCGCGAGAGGAATGGGACGATGAGGGGTTTGGTTCGGCGATTGACGGCAGCATTGAGTGTGTCTGCTCTATTTGCAATGACAGGATGCGCGGGCTTCTGGGTCTATCCGGGAACCGCAAGCAGCAGCACGGGAACCGGCAGCACGACTGGCGACTATGTGTATGTGGCAAATTCCACGTCTCTGAGCATAAGTGGGTTTGCAGTCGGATCGACCGGGACACTGTCACCAGTTACGGGGTCGCCCGTTTCGCTGGGTGTCGCACCTGAGGCAATGGTGGTTAATCACGCGAACTCGATCCTGTTTGTGGCGAGCAGTAGTGCCATTTATGCCTATTCGATTAGTTCGAGTGGATCGCTGACCGCGCTGAGCAGTGGCGGCGCGACAGGATTCAGCAATATTGTTTCGATGGATGTCTCACCTGACGGACAGTGGCTGTTTGTGCTGGATGATAATTCCTCAGCGCCATCGCTGGATGAGTACAGTATCAACTCCAGCACGGGGGCACTGGCCAATCCGAAGGTTTCGCTTTTTGCCTCGGCATCACCGGTCTCCCCACAGGCGGTAAAGGTGTCCCCGAACGGAGCGTATGTGTTTGTGGCTCTGGGCACGGCTGGCGATATGGTATTTCCGCTAACGACCTCGACCGGTGCGCTGGGAACAGCATTGCCGCTGACAGGCTCGGCAACTGTCAGCGACAATGCGCTGACGGTCGATCCAACCAGCACCTACCTCTATATCGCGCGCAGTAGCGGAACAACAGGCAGCGTGGTTGCTTATTCCATCGGAACGGGAGGAGCACTGACGCTGGTGAATTCATATCCTGCCGGGGACGATCCCTACTCGGTGGGGATGAACACTACCGGAACGTACTTGTATGTGGCCAACCTACTCGACAGCACGATCTCAATCTCTGGGTACAGCGTGGCCACTAACGGCGGCGCGCTAACATCACTGGGAACAGCATATTCGGGCGGATCGGGAGTGAATGGACTGGCTGCGGACAAGAGCGGAGACTACGTACTCGCGATTAACAGTGGTGGATCGCCAGGCCTGTCGATGTATAGCTACGATTCGACAACACCTGGAACACTGGATCCTGCCGCATCGGCCACGACGGGAACTGGGACGAAAGCAATCGCAGTAACCCACTGAGACGAGTCTGGCGGCACGCACCCGGCAGTGAGTCCCGCCATGTCGCATTCTGCAATATGAAAAGGATGCAAACCAAAAACATTGCGGGCATCTGGAATAGCCGCGATCAATCGAGTCTCGGGTAGCCATTAGGCTTTATAATCTGGACATCGCCTTACATGAGGGGCACTCCTTCCAATGGATAAAGCACAAATCTATGCTCATCTGACCACACTCTTCCAGGACGTGTTTGACGATGATTCCATCCTAGTTGCTCCCGAGCTTACAGCGAAGGACGTAGACGGGTGGGATAGTCTCACTCATATTCGACTGATGCTATCTATCGAGAAGACGTTCAGAATAAAATTTTCGACCTCAGAGATTGGCAAGCTGGAAAATGTGGGAGCCCTGGTGGCGCTAATCCAAGCGCGCACATCCTGAGACCTTTCCGGCTACTTACTTGTTGGCACAACACATAGACGGAGAAGTGTAATGAATCCGCTGTTTTCGGAGTTAGAATGGCTGCCGCGGGCACCGCAGGACTTTGCCAGCCAGATAAAGGCTCTTTCCTCAGATCCCGCATTGGGACGGCAACTATATGCACTCGCTTCCCATGCACTGGACTTGAACCAGCTAACCAAACTGGCACGGCGGATCAGCAAGGCTAGAGAGGAGGGCAAGTCGTTAGCTCCGCTGACGCCTTTCCGCTTGGCCGTGCTCAGCAATTCCACCGTCGATCTGATGACTCCTGCTCTTGTTGCGACGGCGGCCAGACACGGCATCGATCTGGAGATCATTCAGCCGTCATACAATCAGGTGGCACAGGAAGCACTGACGCCCGACTCCAAGGTAAATTCCTCCAATCCGGACGCTGTTTTGTTCGCACTCGATTTCCGCGCTCTCCCATTAAAACTCACATTTGGGGATGCTGAGACCGCGACGACGACGGTGCAGGAGGCAATGGGATACCTGCAAATGCTTCGCAATGGAATTAAGTCCTGCTCGAATGCGGTTTGCATTTTTCAGACCTTCGCTCAGCCGGTCGAGGGTCTATTCGGCAGCTTGGACCGCGCTCTGCCTGGAACACTGCGACATTTGATCAACAGCATCAATCGTGATCTGGCCGAATGGATTCCCGGCTCTGGCGACGTACTTCTGGACGTGGCTACACTTGCAGAGACTGTGGGATTGGCCGACTGGCACAACCCACGGCTGTGGAATTATGCCAAGCTATCCTTTTCCGATGAACTTATTCCGCTCTACGCGGATCATGTGGCTCGCGTTGTGGCCGCTCTACGGGGCAAAAGTGCAAAAGTGCTGGTGCTGGACTTGGATAATACAGTGTGGGGCGGTGTGATTGGCGACGACGGACTCGACGGCATCCGGGTGGCTCAGGGCGATGCCTGCGGCGAGGCACATCTGGCCGTGCAGCGTATGGCGCTCGATCTTCGCCAACGCGGCATCGTGCTGGCTGTGTCTTCAAAGAACACCGACGCTGTAGCACGTGAGCCTTTTGAGAAACATCCGGAAATGCTGCTCAAGCTCAATCATATTGCCGTATTTCAGGCCAACTGGAACGATAAGGCGACGAACATTCGGTCGATTGCGGAGGCGCTCTCACTGGGGCTCGACTCGCTGGTGTTTCTGGACGATAATCCGGTAGAACGCGGCATGGTGCGCAAACTGTTGCCCGAGGTGCGGATTCCGGAATTGCCTGACGATCCAGACTTATATGCCCGAACACTCGCCGCGGCTGGATATTTTGAATCTGTGGCGTTTGCCAACGAAGATCTGCATCGCGCTAGTTTCTATCAGGACAACGCCAAACGCGTCCAACTGCAACAGCAGGTCGGCGGTGTGGAAGCGTACTTGGCTTCTCTGGATATGACGATTACCTTCGAGCGGTTCAATGCAACAGGACGCTCCCGCATCGTACAGCTCATTAACAAGTCGAACCAATACAACCTGACCACGCGCCGCTACACAGAACCCGAGGTCATAGAAGCGGAAAACGATCCGAATGTCTTCACCTTGCAGGTCAGGCTCACCGATGTTTTCGGCGACAACGGAATGATCAGCGTTGTGATTTGCCGGCCGGGCGAAGCCGGGGCATGGGAAATCGACTCCTGGCTGATGAGCTGCCGCGTACTGGGGCGAAAGGTCGAGCATATGGCACTGCGCGAGATTCTGAAGTACGCGAAGGCAGCGGGAATACATAAGTTGCACGGAATCTACAAGCCCACGGATCGCAACAAGCTGGTCGTCGACCACTATGCCAGGCTGGGATTTACAAAGCTAAGCGAAGAAGATTCTGGCATCACGCACTGGGAGTTGCTCGTTGAAGGAGCAGATCCAGAGAGCGCACCGATGAAGATCGTTTCGCAAGGCTTGGCTTCGGTAACGGAGAAATCCATCCCATGACGCAATCGAATAGTATTGAAGCCGGAAACGAGAGAGAGAAAAAACTACCGCGGCGTGACTGGATACTACTGCCTTTGCTCAGTCTTATGTCCATCGCCCTGCTGGCATTTGTCTCAAACCAGATCGCTCGGCGGATGTTCGCCGACTCAGGGACATTGGGAGAAGCTT
>CAZPZL010000112.1:0-7659 GCA_964590925.1 uncultured Granulicella sp. | reverse complement strand
GATTCGGTGAGGAAGTGCAGCAGCGAGGCGTGATCCTCGTAGATCTTGCGCAGAGAGTCCTCCATCTCCGAGAGCGTGCTGTCGAGTATGGTGTGCAGAATGCGGCGCTGCTCGTCGGCGAAGAGGCTGGTCAGCGAATAGGCAATGCTGCCGAAGAAGCGGTCGATCAGTCGAATAACCTCGGGCAGATTGGCGCGCTGCATGGCGGTGCGTATCTCGCCCGAGAATATCTTGAAGGCAGCTCCATTCTCCGGTCCATCGGACGAGTAGCGGCGCACCGCAGCCGACAGGTTCTGGTCGCCTAGATGGAGCACGGCGAAGCAGATCTCCTCGGCCTCCTCGGTAATGCGCGAGCGCAGCGTGGCGCGTCCAATGGCCAGTTTGCCGCGGCCCGAAGTAAAGGTCTCGTGCGAGCTGCGGCGTACATCGAAACAGAACAGTTGGCTATCGTCCGGGTAGCTGCCAAATATCGAGCTGATAGCGTAGTGCGCTCCCACCTGTTCGAGCCCGATGCGCAACCCGGTGACGAAGCGGCGATAGATTGTGGCTCCGTCTCCGAACTCGGGAAGGTTGGACTTGGCCTGCGACAAAATCTCCAGAAAGCGAGCCTCCAGCGCGGTGCCGGCGGTGCCGAAGAGCTTGGCTGCAAGCTGTAGAACGCGTCCCGCGTAGGCGATGATCTGGATCGTCTCGATGCCGCTGATGTCGTCGAAGAACCAGCCGCAACTGGTGTACATCAACTGCGTGTGCCGCTCCAGTTCGAGCAGCTCCAGCACCGTAACGCGCTCCTCCTGCGTCAGCGGGTGCTTGCCGTGGCAATCGAGGAAGCGCTCGATTGAGGCGGGCGAGCGGTCCAAAACGATCTCGATATAGGCGTCGCGTGCACTCCACAGGTCGATCAGCAGTGGCTCAGCAAACTCTTCGGCCAGCGGCGAGGTCGCATCGCGCAAGTAGTCCAGAGCCTTGCGCAGCGGTGCGCGCCACTGTTGGTTGAAACCCGCCTTGCCGCCGTTGCAGCCGCAGTCGGAACGCCAACGCTCGACGCCGTGCGAGCAGCTCCAAGAGGTATTCTCCACCACCTCGGCCTCCCACCGGGGCGGAAACCTCTGTAGAAACTCACCGTAGTTGGTGAGCTTGGCGTGGCCTTTCTCCTCGATCCAACGCATGGCGTAGGAGAGTGCCATCTCGCCGTACTTGTGGTGGTGACCGTAGCTCTCGCCGTCGGTGGCGACGTGAGAGAGCTGGGCCTTGCCGTCTGCGGTCGCGTGGAAGCCGTCCAACAGGCGGCTGCCAAAGGCTTCGCCACTGTTCAGCAGTCCCTCGAAGGCGATGGCGCGCGAGGCGGGTCCATCGTAGAAGAAGACCGCAATGCTGCGTCCCTCGTTCAGCTTGACTAGGTAGGGATGTGTCGTATCAACCCTGACGTTGGCAGTGACGACCCACGTCTGCGGCGCGTCGTCAGCAACCGATTGATAGCCAGCTGTTGTAGTTTTATCGCCGACTATCATAGGTCGAACCTGCGCGCACTGGTGCGGCGCCAGAATGGTGAACTTGATTCCCTCGGCGGCCATCAGGTCGAGCGACTCTCGGTTGACGGCGGTCTCGGCCAGCCACATGCCTTCAGGCCTGCGTCCGAAGCGATGCACAAAATCGGCAATGCCCCAGCGAATCTGCGTAATCGCGTCGCGCTGGCTGGCCAGCGGCAGAATGATGTGGTTGTAGACCTGCGCGATGGCCGAGCCGTGGCCGCTGTAGCGCGCCGCGCTGGCCTTGTCCGCGTCCAGAATCCCGCGATAGGTGCGCGGAGATTTATCGGCCAGCCACTTCAGCAGCGTCGGTCCGAAGTTGAAGCTCATGCGCGCGTAGTTGTTGACGATGCGCACGATCTCGCCCTTACTGTTGGTAATGCGCGAAGCTCCGTTGGGCGCGTAACACTCGGCCGCAATGCGCTCGTTCCAGTCGTGATAGGGCGCTGCCGAATCTTCCATCTCGACCGTCTCCAGCCACGGATTCTCCCGCGGCGGCTGGTAGAAGTGCCCGTGAATGCATACGTAGCGCTCGCTTGGTGCAGACGCGGACGGTGTGGATGCGGCGAGATTGGCGATCTTCGAAGTGGATGTTGCTTTTGCCATGAACTTGCATCAAGGGTAACGCACCGCGCACGGCACTGGCGAACGAATGTCGATGAGATTCGCGATAGACTCCTTGGGATTCAAGTCTGACACTACAGTTTGCCGGTGGCGAGGTCGCAGGCACGCCACAGATACCAGCTCGCCACCGAGCGCCACGGCCGCCACCGTTCCCCCCGCGCCACCATCTCGGCGGGCTGGGCAAGGTCGGCGGGCGTCACCTTGTCTGATGCTTTTAGCTTGCCAAAGGTCAGTGCAAATCCCTTACGTACGCCATAGTCGCTCACCGGCAGCACATCCGCGCGTCCAAGGCGAAAGATCAACAGCATCTCGACCGTCCATCGCCCGATGCCGCGCACCTCGGTTAGATGCTCGACAATCGCTTCGTCCGACATGCGCCGGATGCGATCAAGCGTTGGCACTGTTCCGTCGAGCGTCTTTGCAGCCAGATCGCGCAGCGCAAGGCTCTTGTTGTGCGAGATGCCCGCCGCACGTAACTGCTCGTTGGGGCAGTCGACCAGGTGCTGCGCGGAGAAGTGTAGCACCCTGCCCAATGCATCCGTGCCGCATATCGGCGCGAAACCCTCCACGAGACGGCGATGAATCGTCGCCGCAGCCTTGCCATTGAGTTGCTGATAGACAATGCTCTCCACCAACGCCTCGAAGGGAGACTGCGCGCTGGCCAGTCGCAAGGTAAACGGCCCCGCGCGTGCGATCAGCCGCCCCAGTTTTGCGTCGGCAGCAGCAAGTTCACGGCAGGCGAGCACGCTGTCGTAGCGTGGCAGTCGCGGGCTTTGGCGGGATCGCGGCATCCTTCGACGGTAACCCAGACGACAACAAAATGTCTCGTCCCGCTACCGAATCTTTCACCGACAGGCAACCTGCATAGCAAACAAGAAGCTCTCAACCTGGTTCGTTGGTCGGAACCAGCGGCTCGTCGCCGGACTTCGACTTGCTCTTTGTGCTCGAAATCTTTTGAAACAATACCGCCTGGTATGGTTTACCCGATAGTTTCATCTGCGATTTGCCGGTGAACGCGCCCGTTACCGGTGCCATCGTCATGGCAAACGGGTCAATCAGCGTGGCGGAAAAGGCTGCCGTAGTTGGCAGTGGAAACTCGTAGCGCACTGGTCGATGATAGTCAAAATAGTAGAGAATCATCTCTTCCGGTGTGCCAGCAGAGAGGTAGTAGGCGCCCTCGACCTCGGTTAGCCCCACCTTCGTAATACGTTCTACCAGCGCGCGCAGATAGGCGATGCGCACGCCCGACTCGCCGCGCATACGACCTGCATCGGCTGAACTTGGCGCGTCCGAGTCGGTGAGAAAGACCTCGCCATGCGTCGCGTAGGCGCCGCGTAGCACGGCCAGCCAGAAGCGGCGCGTCATCTCCTCAGCCGACAGGTTGCCCCAGCGACGGTCGATGTTGCCCTCATACTGAATCTCGTCGTAAATAATCGGTTTGTTCCAAGCGGCGCGGCGTTCGGCTGACCTCTCGAAGTCATAACTCTGCAAACTAGCGTGTGTACACCAAGGCTTCCCGTGATCGTACAGGACGCGGCTGTGATGGATCGAGCGCAGATGGGAGTAAGGGTCTTCGGCCTGCACGATGCGGAAGAAACGGTCCCAGTCGCTCATTGACTTCGCCTTCACCAAGTCGTACTCGTTGGCAATCGACCACCAGATGTTGCGAAACGCGGAAAGCCGCGCGATGGCATAGCGCAGATAGAAGTCGTCGGCCTCGGCTCCCATCGCCTTGTAACCCCAGCTGTCGTAGGGATGGAAGAGAATCAGGTCGGCCTCAACGCCTACCCGCTGCAACTCCATTAGCCGATGCTCGATCAACTGAAAGTACGCCGGATTGAAGCGTGTCAGATCGTTGATTCCGCTTCGTCTATCGGTTTCGGCGACGGTGCTGGGGAAGGGTAAAAGGTGCGGCCCATCGCCCAGTGGCTTTGGCAGCACACACATCCGGCTCTTGTTGAAGCACGCCTCGCGTATTCCGTTCACCGCTGCCTGGGCGTTCTCTTCGCTCGTGAATAAATAGGCGTAGGTCGTCGTACCGAAGGGGAAGTAAGGTGTGCCATCAGCATACTGAAAGTGGAACTGATGCGCCGTGACGACCGGTCCGTGATTGCCAGCAGTTGTTGGTGACACGCATTCGAACTCGCCCGCGTGTGCGCGCAACTGCTCAGCCGAACTCTCGGTCACGTAGCTCCAGCGGCCAACAGAGTCAGGCATAAATCGCACGCGATAGACACCGTCACCATCGTAGAAACCCGTCACCAGCATACTGCGATGCTGCAAGGTAAAGCGCGCGCTCAGCGTCACCTCTTTGAATGGATTCCCTGCGGAAGGTCCCAGCAACTCAAGCTCAAACATCCCCCACTGCTCGATCTTCTTTCTAGCAGCTTTGTCCGTCGTCGGCAGATTTTCATTGCCCGCAGCGGGCGACACTTTGTTCGTCATCGCATGCAGCAGTTCGGGCTGCAAAACCGTTGCCACAGTTGCAGCTCCGATGCGGATGAGATCTCGACGTCGCATGGTGGGTTCTCCTATCAACTTCGCATGGTATCTGTCGCTTGTGCGCGATGTCCTGTCGGTTTACCAGTCCGTCAGGGTGCCGTCCAGCTTGCGTGCTATGGGCAAATAAGCTCGCTGGTAAGGATATTTTGCCGCGAGAGTTTCGTCGATCTCGACACCCAACCCGGGCGCGTCGCCGGGATGCATGTACCCGGCATCGAAGCTGTAGTGATGGGGAAAGACCTTGTCGGTGAGCGCGCTGTGCGGCATGTGCTCCTGAATACCGAAGTTATGGATGGCCAGACCGAAGTGCAGCGCTGCGGCCATGGTGATCGGCGACAAGTCTGTCGCGCCGTGGAATCCCGTTCGAACGTGATACAGCTCGGCAAAGTCCGCAACCTTCTTTGCGTGCGTGATGCCGCCGCCGTGGACTACGGTCATACGGATGTAGTCGATCCACTGGTGGCGCATCAACTCATGCGCGTCCCAGATGGAGTTGAAGACCTCGCCGGTGGCGATGGGCGTCGCGGTGTGCTTGCGAATCAGCTCGAAGCCCTCCTGTAGCTCGGCCGGACAGGGATCCTCCAGCCAGAAGAGGTGATACGGTTCCAGCGATTTACCCAGACGGGCAGCCTCGATCGGCGTCAACCGATGGTGCACGTCGTGCAGCAGATGCAGATCGCCGCCCAGTTCGACGCGCAGCTTCTCAAACAGTGTGGGGACGAAGTTGAGGTAGCGCTCGGTGGACCACAGGCTCTCGGAGGGGAGGCCGCGCTCGGCGGGCTCATAGGGTTTGCCGGCCTTTGGAACACCATAGCTCGAAGCCACACCAGGGATGCCGACTTGGGCCCGCACAGCGAGGTAGCCCTTGTCCATCTGCTGACGTACCGAGTCGAGCGCCTCGGGGATATCGCGTCCATTGGCGTGCGTGTAAACCAAGCAGCCCTCGCGGCTTTTTCCTCCCAGCAGGTTGTAGAGCGGCGTCTTGAGCGCTTTGCCCTTGATATCCCATAGGGCAACATCGACAGCGGCGATGGCAGTCATGGTCACGGGTCCGCGCCGCCAGTAGGGTCCACGGTAGAGGTACTGCCAGATGTCCTCGGTCTGAAATGGGTCGCGCCCGATGAGGCAAGGCAGAACATGCTCCGTCAGATAGCTTGCGACGGCCATTTCGCGCCCATTGAGCGTTGCATCGCCCAATCCGTAAATGCCTTCGTCAGTGTCGATATGCAGAGTAATAAAGTTGCGATCAGGAGAGCAGAGGATAAGGCGGGCCTGTGTAATTTTCATATTTTGATCTCTTCGCTATCGACGGGCGCAACCGTCGAGCGGCTGGTTGGTTGTAGCGTGGGTTTATTGATTGACGCCGCTGGCCAGAAAGCCGCCGTCGACCGACAGAATCTGTCCAGTCGTAAAGCCGCATTCATCGGAGGCCAGATAGACAGCCGCTCCAACCAGCTCATCCACGGTTCCAAACCGGCCCATAGGCGTTCTTGCAATCAGCTCCTTGCCGCGCGGCGAATCCAGCAGTGACCGGTTGAGTTCGGTGGGAAAAACGCCCGGTGCGATCGCGTTGACGCAGACCCCCTCCCGCGACCACTCCACCGCCAGTGATCGGGTCAAGGAGCCAACGGCAGCCTTGCTTGCGCTGTAGGCCGCGACCTCCTGGAAGGCAACAAAGGTGGAGAGCGACGCGATGTTGATGATCCTGCCCTTCTGCTGCTTCAGCATGGTCTTGCCAAAGATCTGGCAGGCTCTGAGCGTCCCGGTCAGGTTCACGTCCATGATGTTGTTCCACAGTTTTTCCGAACAGTCGAGGGTCGACACACGCTTAGTAATCCCCGCCGAATTCACCAGAATGTCGATGCGCCCGAAGCCGTCGACGACCGCATCGTGCAGTTTCTGGAGCGATTCGCGGTTCTGAACGTCGGCTGAAATGCGCAGAGTCCTGCGCCCGCTTGCCTCAATCCGGTCGGCGGTCTCGTTGATGCCGTCCTGTGATCGCGATGAGGCAACGACGTCCGCCCCGGCCGACGCCAGTCCCAATGCAATGGCTTGCCCAATACCGTTGGTCCCACCGACAACAACGGCGCATTTTCCCGATAAGTTGAACATTATTTACACTACCCCTCAACGATCATTGCGCGTAAGCGGTCGAACACGCAAGCCATCGAAGTCCACGCAGCCCGTCGAAGCTCAGAAAGACTGCTATCGCACTAGCGATGTAGTAATAGCGCCAGTCTCTCTTCCAGCTTCTCTTCGGCGATGAAGTCCTCGGTCAGCGCCAGCCGGCAATGTTCGCAAGTCCCCGCGTCCTGATCCAGCAACATCAATGCCGCATCCACCAGCAACTGCGACGACGACTTTCCCGCAAACATCGACAGGAGTTCGATTCGCGCACTTTGTTCGTAGTTCAGCTCGACTTTCACAGAAGACCACCTTACACATTCGAGGGATAGGACTGTCAATCGAATTGGAATAGATTTTATCGCTCGCAGTTCCAAAAGAGACTACATGAACGCCGAAATGGAATCCGAGGTCCATCCGTCCCGGCTCCTTGCTCGCCATTCTTCTGCTTCATCGGCAGAACGGGCCAACCCAATTACCTCCAACCTCTGTAGAATAGCGAAGTCCATTCCGTTCGTCTCGCGACGGGCGTATATTTGGTCTCCCGGAGGGCAGAAAAATACTATGGCATCCATAATGGCAACCAACCTGGCGTTGAAGGAAGTTCACTCGCAGCTCAGAACACGCATGGAAAAGTCGGTCGAAGACTTCCGCGCAAACCTCCTCTCCACCCGCACCGGACGCGCCAGCGTTCACATGCTCGACCAGATCAAGGTCGACTACTATGGCACTGACACGCCCATCTCGCAGGTCGCGCAGATCTCCACGCCCGAATCCCAACTCATTCTTGTCACGCCCTGGGAGATCTCGCTGGTCCCCGCAGTCGAAAAAGCCATCCGCACCAGCAACCTCGGCTTCAACCCCATGCACGACGGCAAGGTCA
>CAZPZL010000111.1:0-7674 GCA_964590925.1 uncultured Granulicella sp. | reverse complement strand
GGGATCAAGCTCTCTGGCGGCCAGCGCCAGCGCATCTCGATTGCGCGCGCCATTCTGGCCGACCCGCGCATTCTCATTCTGGACGAGGCAACCAGCTCGCTCGACTCCGAGTCTGAAGCCATGATTCAGGGCGGGCTGAAGCATCTGATGCAAGGCCGCACCACATTCGTCATCGCGCACCGGCTGTCGACGATCCGCCGCGCCGATCAGATCCTCGTCATCGAGGGTGGCCTTATCGTCGAGCGGGGCACGCACGAGTCGCTGTACGCGCTGGGCGGGCGATACTACGACCTCTACACACGCCAGCATGGGCTGGAGACTAATCTTTTCCTCGCCCCCGGCGAAGGCGACAAACCCGAGGAAGAAGAGCCGCTCTCCGAAGTCGCCCTCTCCGAATCGCCTATTCCGGAATAAATCTGTGCATCTTTGGTAGGTGGGCTGGCTTCGACGGACGCCTTGCAGCAAGGGTGGGTCAGTTGTGAGTTGTGAGCGATAGATTGTGAGTGTTCACTCACAACTACAAACTCACAGCTCACAACTGTTTTTAGGGCAGAAGTGATTCTGTATTGAGGATTGGCGCTGCGGAGAGGCTTGCGGAGTGAGTTGCGGAAGATCGAAGGGCCGTGACGACCTGCTCGGGGGACCACGAGGGGTTGGCGGCGCGGACGAGAGCCGCGGCTCCGGCGACGAGCGGGGCGGAGGCGCTGGTTCCCATGGCTTGAACGTACTGGGTATGGCCGAGGTTGAAGCAGCCGAGGCTGTGCGCCGCGTCAGTGGGTGCACCGCTGGCGGTGTTGGCGAGGCCGTTCGAGCAGGCTCCGCGAATCCATCCGCTGACGCCGTTGTCGCTGCCCTCTGGATAGCTGCCTCCGGGTGCGGCGATGGCATTCATCGGCGCTCCGTAGTTGGAGTAGTAGGCCAGTGTAACGGGGCCAGTGACGCAGGCGGGGTTGCCTCCATTGCTGTCGAGGTTGAGGTTTTCGGCGCAGGCGGGGTTGGTGCTGGCGACGACGGCCAGAACGCTGCGCGACTGCGCGGGAATCTCGATATAGCGCGGGTTGGAGAGATTGATGCCGTCGTTGCCTGCCGAAGCGATGACCACCGCTCCGGCCTGATCTGCGGCGTAGGTTACGCGGTCGAAGACGGCCTGAATGCCCGCGCCCTCGCCGGTGTCGAGATCGACCAGTGTGCCCAGCGAGAGGCTGATGATGTCGGCGTTCTGGTTGATTGCGTCCTGAATGCCCTGAACCACCCAGCTCAGCAGGCCGCTGGCTTCGCCGGTGTTGCACTGGGTTGAGAGGTCAGTCGATGTACTGGTAAGGTCTGGCATACGCTCCAGGACTTTGATGTTGAGCAGAGAGGCGGCTGGGGCGACGCCGATGAGCTGGCCAGTGCCGGGGCCGATGGCGGCGGCGGCCAGCGATGCTGTCCAAGTGCCGTGGCCCTGCTGGTCCTGCGGGCTGCCGTCGTCGCAGGCGCTGGGCATCCCGGTGGCGGTCGATTGATCGATCTCGGAGAGATTGAAGGCGAGGTTGGGCGCGATGTCGGGGTGGTTGGCATCGACTCCGCTATCAAGAATGGCGATGCGTACGCCCGCGCCCATGCTGGTGTCCCATGGACCGTGCTTGGGTCCACCAGCGACACCCGCGCCGTATCCGCCAGCAGCCAGAACGGCCCAGTTCTGCGGCGTGGAGTTGTAGTAAGTGTCGTAGGCAGGCTGCGTGGTGGTTCCGGTCGAGGTGCTGGTGCCAGTGGTGATAGTGATGTCGGCGGCCAGAATGGGCCGAATGTGTAGGGAGTGGGCCGAGAGAACGCGGTCGTGAATTACGTACTCGACGGCGGGATCGGCGGCGAACGCGGCGACAGTGGCGGCCTCGTCGTTGGTGCCGCTGGTGTCGAGAATGTCGATGCCGAACGAGTTGCCGGTGGCGACGACGCGTGCTCCGGCCAGACGGGCGTGAGCGGTGACGATGGCTGGGGTTGATCCGCTGCGGTAGGCGATTAGATAGCGATGCGGAACGGCGGCTCCGACGGGACTGGGAAGCTCTTGCGCTCGGGAGCGGTGTGCCGAGGCGAGTAGAAGAGCGATAAATAGAAATGCCGCCAGAGCGATCATCCTACGAAGGATCGTGAGCAGACGCATGGTGCGGAATGCGGGTTTCACCGCGACGGGTTGGAGTTGAGTGAAGATGACGCACCTCGGAACAACAGACTCCGCCGATCTGAGATTCATTGGCGAGAGCCTTGCTGTTTGGTGCATCGGCGAATCGGCGAGTGGTTACGAGAGTCAGCGCGACTGGACACGGTACCTTCGTCCTGTTACAGACGTTCAAAAGCGGAGCTAATTCCAACTGCTCCGCATCGCACGAATCTCGCCGCAGATTGCCCCCGCGCCGCATCTCGCAGAGACTCTGGAGTAGCCGCCGCATATTGTGTAGGTTGAATGTGTAAGTTGAAGGAGACGTGATGCGTTTGCGTGCGATTTGCTGGGCAATGGGATTGGGATTGCTGTCGGGTGGATTTGCACAGGCTCAGGCACCTGTGCCTGCGAAGTACGCACCACGCCCGCAGCGGATTTCCACCCGAGCAGCGTGTGCAGTGGACCACTCCCGGCATCTGGTATGTGGGGATTCAGTCTGAGCCTTGAAAGGGCGTAAAATCGTGACGGCGGCATGTTGTAAATGGGGGTGTGCGTGGCGCGACGGAATGGCTCGGGAAATGGCTCAGTGGTCAAGACAGTGACCGCAGCGGCAGCTGACCTGGCGGGGAAGGCAGTCACATCGGTTGCGGCGTCAGAATCAGCCGCTTCGACTATATCAACCGCTCCGGCGAAAGGCTCCTCTGTTGCGGCAAATAGCTCGGCAATTGCAACAACGATGACGCGCGCGCAGTTGGTCGAGTTCTATCGCCTGATGTATCTCTCGCGCAGGACCGACGACCGCGAGATCGTCCTAAAGCGCCAACAAAAGATATTTTTTCAAATCTCCTGCGCGGGCCATGAGGCGTTGCTGGTGGCCGCTGGCATGGCGATGAAGCCGGGGTACGACTGGTTTGTGCCCTACTATCGCGATCGCGCGCTGTGCTTGGCACTGGGCAATACGGTTGAGGATCAGTTGCTGCAGGCCGTCGGCGCGGCGGACGATCCGGCCAGCGGCGGGCGGCAGATGCCTTCGCACTGGTCGAGCAAGAAATTGCACATTGTTTCGCCCAGCTCGGCGGTTGCGACCCAGTGCCTGCACGCCATCGGATGCGCCGAGGCGGGACGATACTTCTTGCGTCATCCTGAGGCGGCAAAGAAGCACGCCGGCGACTACCGAGAGTTCAAGGACGTGACCTTCCACGGGGACGAGGTGACCTTTGTCTCCATCGGCGAGGGATCGACCAGTCAGGGCGAGTTCTGGGAGTCGCTCAACACGGCAAGCAATGAGAAGCTGCCGTTGGTCTACGTCATTGAGGACAATGAGTACGCTATCTCCACGCCGGTGGAGGCCAATACGCCGGGGGGCAACATTTCGCGGCTGATTGCAAATTTTCCGAATTTTCATTTTGCCGAGATCGACGGCACCGACCCGGTCGCCTGCTACACGGCGATGGTGGAGGCAGTCGCCTATGCGCGCTCTGGGCAAGGACCGGCGCTTGTGCATGGCCACGTCATCCGCCCCTACAGCCACTCGCTCAGCGACGACGAGCGGCAGTATCGCAGCGAGCAGGAGGTCACGGCAGAAAACGCGCGCGACCCGCTGGTCAAGATGCAGTTATGGTTGCTGCGCGAGGGGATTCTGGACGAGAATGCCATCAATCGGCTGGAGCAGAAGGTCGACGACGAGGTGCAGCGGGCCGCCGACCACGCGCTACAGGCCGTGCTGCCGACCGTCTCGAAGGATGCGATTCTACGCCATCAATACTCGGAGAACTTGAAGCCGACCGACGCGCGCTTCGATACGCAGGTGGAGGCGACCGCCGACGCCAGTGAGCGCACAATGGCCGAACTCATCAACCACTGCCTGAAGGACGAGATGCGCCGCGATGAGCGCATCGTCATCTTTGGCGAGGACGTAGCCGACGCCACGCGCGACGCTGCGCTGCGAGCGGGAAAGCTGAAGGGCAAGGGCGGCGTCTTCAAACTGACGGCTGGCCTACAGAAGAAGTTCGGCAACGACCGCTGCTGGAACTCGCCGCTAGCCGAGGCGAATATCATAGGCCGCGCGATAGGCATGGCCGTGCGCGGGCTGAAGCCGGTGGTGGAGATTCAGTTCTTCGACTACATTTGGCCAGCAATACACCAGATACGCAATGAGCTTTCCCTGATTCGCTGGCGGTCAAATGGTGAGTGGAGTTGCCCGCTGGTGATTCGCTGCCCGATTGGAGGCTACCTGACCGGCGGGTCGATCTACCACTCGCAATCGGGCGAGAGCATCTTTACCCATACGCCAGGCATGCGCGTGGTGATGCCGTCGAACGCGCTGGACGCCGTCGGTCTGCTGCGCACGGCGATTCGCTGCGACGACCCGGTCCTCTTCCTAGAACACAAGCGGCTCTATCGTGAGACCTTTGGGCGGGGTGCTTATCCTGGGCCGGAGTACGCGATTCCCTTCGGCAAGGCGAAGGTTGTGAGGGAAGGCAAGGACTTGACCGTCGTTACCTACGGCGCGGTGGTGCCGCGCGCACTACAGGCCGCCGACAAGTTGCACCGCGAGACCGGCATCGACGTCGAGCTGATCGACCTGCGCACACTGAGTCCCTACGACTGGGACGCGATTGCGGCCTCCGTGCGCAAGACCAACAAGGTCATCGTCGCGCACGAGGACATGCTGAGCTGGGGCTACGGAGCGGAAATCGCTGCGCGCATCGGCGAGGAACTCTTCGACTCGCTCGACGCTCCCGTCTGCCGCGTCGCTTCGATGGACACCTTCGTCGCCTACCAGCCCCTGCTGGAGGACGCTATCCTGCCGCAACCGGAGGACCTGTATAAGGCTATGGAGGAGTTGGCAAAGTACTGAGGTTGCGACCCATCATTGCAATTACAATGCGATGGATGGGGCACTCGGTGCTGTTGGACGATTCAATGGAATATGGGCTGAGAAGAGCGAGCCTGCGATGAATTTAGAGCAGCTCCCGAATTGCTACAGACCAAACGATATTTCCGTCTTATCGGGATGAACGAAAAGAGCCAGCGGCGCTCTATGTCAGGATGACGAGCAACCCGATGAAATATATGGTGTTACTCCCCCTTTAGCGACGAGATTCATTGTAATTCCGTCGCTAAAGGGAGGGTACTTGCATTGAGTTACTCGGAGTCGGTTCCGCTGCCCTTGCGTGGACGGCGGTTGGCTTGCAACACGCGTTTGCGCAGGCGCAGCGACTTGGGCGTCACCTCGACCAGCTCGTCTTCGGCGATGAACTCGATGGCCTGCTCCAGCGTGAGGCTCTTGAAGGGCACCAGCCGAGTTGCGTCATCCGCACTGGATGCGCGCATATTGGTGAGCTTCTTCTCGCGCACGCAGTTGACGTCCAGATCCTTGTCGCGCGAGTTCTCGCCGATAATCATGCCCTCGTAAACATCTGTGCCGTCGGGAACGAACAGGGTGCCGCGCTCCTGAATGCCTTCGAGCGCGTAGGGTGTTGCAGTGCCCTGGCGGTCGCTGACGATGGCGCCCGTGATGCGCTGGGGAATCTCTCCCTGATACTCAACGTAGCCATCAACGATTGCGTTCATCACAATCGTGCCGCGCGTTTCGGTCAGCATCTCGGAACGCAGGCCGATGATTCCGCGCGATGGGATGCGAAACTCCATGCGCACGCGGCCAGAGCCATGATTGGTCATCTTGGTCATCTCGCCCTTGCGCGGTCCCAGTCGCTCGATCACCGTGCCGACAAAGTTCTCCGGGATGTCAATCATCAACTGCTCGACCGGCTCCATCAGCCTGTCGCCGATGCGCTTGGTGACGATCTCCGGGCGGCTCACCATCATCTCGAAGCCCTCACGACGCATCATCTCAATCAGGATGGAGAGCTGCAATTCGCCGCGTCCGAGAATTTTGAACGAGTCCGGCGATCCGGTCTCCAGCATCTTCAGCGAGACGTTGGTGAGCAGCTCCTTCTCCAGACGGTCGCGCAGGTTGCGCGATGTCACCCACTTGCCCTCGCGTCCGGCAAATGGCGAGTTGTTCACGTTGAACTGAATCGCAATCGTCGGCTCGTCGATGGTGATCTTGGGCAGCGGCTGCGGGTTCTCCAGATTGCAGAAGCTTTCGCCGATGGTGATGCCGGGAATGCCAGCGATGGCAACAATGTCGCCGATCTGCGTCTCCTCGACGTCGATGCGCTTCAGGCCGGAGAAGCTGAACAGCTTGGTGATTTTGTGTTTGGAGAACGTCCCATCGATGCGCGCGACGTTGTACTCTTCCCCTGTGCGCATCGTCCCATTGAATACGCGTCCGATAGCCAGACGACCTAGATAATCCGAGTAGTCCAGGTTCGTCACCAGTATCTGCAACGGACCATCAGGATCGCCCTTGGCAACGGGAATCGTCTGGATGATCTGCTCAAACAAGGGCTGCAAATCCGTGCCGGGATTATCCAGATCGGTGGTTGCGGTGCCGATCTTTCCGTTGGTGTACAGCACCGGGAAGTCCAGCATGGACTCGTCGGCATCCAGGTCGATGAACAGGTCGTATACCTCGTCCAAAACCTCCTTGGCGCGCGCGTCCGGGCGGTCGATCTTGTTGATGACGACCATCGGCGTCAGCTTGGCCTCCAGCGCCTTCGACAGCACATAGCGCGTCTGCGGCAGTGGGCCTTCACTGGCATCCACCAGCAGGACGACGCCATCGACCATCTTCAGCGCGCGCTCTACCTCGCCGCCAAAGTCGGCGTGGCCTGGGGTATCGACGATGTTGATTTTGTTGTCGTGGTAATAGAGCGCGGTGTTCTTGGCCAGAATGGTAATGCCGCGCTCACGCTCCAGATCGTTCGAGTCCATGACGCGCTCTGCGACTGCCTCGTTAGCGCGGAACGTTCCCGACTGGCGCAGCATCGCATCAACCAGCGTGGTCTTACCGTGATCGACGTGCGCGATGATGGCGATATTGAAGATCGGCTTCTCAGCCGCGCGTGCGGCGGCTCGCCGAGCGACCTTGACCTCGGCCTGCTCGGTAGGAGTTGTGCCAATCGGCGCGCCCGTGGTTGACTCGGCAACCGCGGCGGCGTTCTCGTTGGTCTCTGAATTCGGAATGGTCTGGTTGATCTCTTGGAGGCTGCTCACTGCGGGTGTGTGTCCTATCTGTGCGCGCTGAGATGGGGCCTGATGGCGGGGGCTGAATTGAGGGTAAGTTGAATTGCTACCAAAAGGCAAAAATGCGCGTCATACCTAGTCTACCGCAATCGAGTGCAGCAAAGCACTTACAACTCAGGCTAATCTCATTTCAGGACAGCGATAGAAGGTCGGGAAGAAATTCTGTGAACCTGTTCAAACCTCTCCTCGGCCCACAAACGGCCAACTGCTGTGCGCTCTACATCGTTACGCGATCAATCCCGCCACAACCTCCGCAGCCTTTGCCAGCGCGCCATCGAGGGCCGTGGCGTCGTTGCCGCCCGCCTCGGCTAGATCCGGCCTGCCGCCGCCCTTGCCGCCGACCAGCCCGGCCAGCGCGCCGACGATCTTGCCCGCGTGTG
>CAZPZL010000110.1:0-7729 GCA_964590925.1 uncultured Granulicella sp. | reverse complement strand
CGCCTACATCTCCAATAGCGCATCCAACACCGTCACGGTGCTGGATCTGGTCAAAGTGAGTCCGGATCGGACGTTGCAGGTGGGCGTCGATCCAACTGGGATGGCTGTGAATCCCAAGCGCAACGAAGTCTACGTCGTCAACGCGGGCACTGTCACCGGCAACGGCTCGGTCTCAGTCATCGACACCGATGTCAACCGCGTCGTCGCGACCATCCCCGTGCACAAGCTGCCCTACTTGATTGACGTTGATGCCGATGGCAAACGCGCCTATGTGGCCAATACCGGCTCCAACACCGTCAGTGTGATAGACCTCGACCATCGTCGCGAGATCGGCGTCATCGGCACCGGAGAGCAACCTGGCCTCGCCCGCATCTCACCCGACATGCGCTCGCTGGTTGTGACTAACCGAGCCAGCGGAAGCGTCTCGATCTTCGCCGTCCAGCCTCTCGCGGAGAGCCAAAGCACTGCAGCAAAGCAGCCTCTGCCGCAGTTGCGCGCGGTCTACTCCGGCTGCCCCGGAGCGACCGATGCGGTCGTCCTCCGCGACTCATCGAAGGCGTTCGTCGCCTGCTCCGGTGGTCATCAGGTTATGACGATCTCGCTGGCCGCAGCACCCGACACATGGGCCGCCAAGCACAATGAGTCCCTGCTTGCCGATCACCTGCTCGCCCTGCTCAATGTCGGCCAGACTCCCGTGCAACTGGCGCTGAAGCCCGACGACGGCGAGATCTTTTGCTCCAACTTCGGTTCCGACTCCGTCTCCGAGATCGAGACCCAGACCAATGAGGTTGGTACCACCTTCATGATTGGCAGCAAGCCGGTCTTTGGCGTGGTCGGCTCCGGCGTAGTCGGCTCCGATAACAGCACCCTGTGGGTCTCCAACTTCGGCGGCGACTCGGTCAACCTCTGGAATATCGAAGACGGTAAGATGGATGGCAGTATTCGCACCGGCCACGCCCCAGACGCGCTCGCCTTCTCCTTTGACAAGCACCTTTTGCTGGCCGCCGATGCACGCTCGGCAGACGTCGCCGTCATCCGTACCACCGACAAGAAGGGCGAGGCGACGCTGTTCACCATCCTGCCCGCGGGCAACTCGCCCAATGCCATCGTAATAAAGCCCATGCAAGCTAAGCCCTGAGCCTGTGGGCAATTCTATTCTCCGAATTGTTTTTGCTGCTTACGCATCTGCCAGCCGTTGCCCTCGTTCCTCTTCGCGGGCGGCGGCAAGGGCGTAGCGGGTGGCGGAGAAGTGCGCTCCGGCCAGCAGCATCAGGCCGGAGAGGAACGCCCACATCATCAGCGTTACTGAGATCTGGAACATGCCGTAGACTGATGGGAAGTCCAGGTGCGGAAGCGCGAGGATGTACAGGTACTTTGCGCCCTCCCACAGTAACCCAACGACGAGGGCCGTCGGCAGCACTGCCCGCGCCGGAACCTTGCGGTTGGGCAGAATCCAGTAGATCAAAAAAAAGATCAGAATACTGACGCAGGTTGCGAGGAGCTTCATGACGCTCCCGTAGACAACTCCGTACAGCGTGCTGAAGACAATGTTGTCGCTGTGAATGTGTATGTGGATAAAGTTGAGGCAGGAAGTCAGCCAAGTCTGCCCCGTGGTCAGCGCGATCGAGGTACCTGCAGTCAGCGCGACCGAGGTCATTGCCAGCGCCCCAACCGCAAACGCCAGTCCCAGTGAGACGATCTGGTTGCGAACGTACGACCGGTTCTTGGCCACGCCCCAGACCTGATTCAGCGCCACCTCCAGCGGAAGAAAGACACCGGTTGAGCTGACCAGAAGCATCACGATGGAGAAGATCTGCGTACCCTTGTGCGGATGCGCCAGCTTCTCCATGTTCTTCATTATCAACTCCTGCGAGGTGGGCAGGAAGTTGCCCATCATCTGGCCGACGACCTTCTCCATCATGCGAGAGTGAAAGACCCGACGCGAGATCGTCAGCATCATCACGATGAACGGAAAGAGCGACAGAATTACGTTGGCCGCCACCGAAAATGCGTAGGTGTGAATCTCGGTCTGCACCATGTAGTGCGCCAGCGCGGAGATTTGCGGGCCCAGTCCGTCGCGCCGCACCACCGGGTGTACTTCGTCGATGGGAACCATCGTGGTATAGCCCTTGGCAGGGGTTTCATCAGCGGATACTTCGGTAGCAGCAGTTTTCTCTGCTTCGGGAAGAACATCCAGCGTGGAATCATCAGTAGGCATTGTGCGAATCGTCGCTCCTCTAATAGGCTAGCAGACTAGGCTGGGCACCACACCCACCGCAGCGACCGCGGCTTTCTGCGAGCAATCATTGCTTTCTATGGTGGCAGAGTGCACGCACGAAGAGTAATTGCATTTTGATTTTGCTTGATCGTTTGTTGGTCGTTCCACAGCTTCTTTTGCTGTCATTCTCCTTCCCAAAATCCGCTCCTCCCCAAATGTCGCGAAATTATGTAAATTAGAACTGACATGAAAACGATCTCTCCGCTCTCCATTCTCGCCCTATCCCTCGCGGTGCTACCGGGCACAGCGCAGACCGCCGCACCGACCAAGCCTGCTGCCGCGCCTGCAAAGACTGCCGTTGGCGGCTCAACCGGAGCCACTGCCAAGAAGGCAGTCGCTCCGGGCTGCTCCAAGGACCTGCCCGATCTATCGAAGGTTCCAGCGCTTCCTGCAGGCACAGCCTGCGCCAAACCGCTCTACACCATCACGCTTCCGTCCCCGGCTACACTCAGCAACGTCTCTCCGATGGAAGGTCCCGATCTGGCCGAGAGCCTTGGGACCAAAGCCTCCAGCTTCACCCTCAGCTACATCGACACTAAGGTTGGCACCGGCCCACTCGCCCAGCCAAAGAAGTGGTACTCGCTGCACTACACTGGATACCTGCCCAACGGCACAGTCTTCGACGCTTCCAGCAATCACCCGGAGAACGGCTCATTATTAATCTTCCAGCAAGGCCCGAGCGGTCCGTTGGGGCGACGTTCGGTCATTCCCGGATGGGATACCGGCATCAGTGGAATGCGCGTCGGTGGCAAGCGGCGCCTCATTATTCCTTACCAATTAGGCTACCCCAGTGGAAGTGGCCAGATTCCGGCAAAGTCGTGGCTAATCTTCGATCTCGAGCTGGTCGCGCAGAACGATACGAATCCCTCTCCAGCGCCGCCCACGCCGCCTGCCGCATCCGGTCCGAATGGACGCCCGGGAATTCCCATGAAGCCAGTCCCAAGTGGGGCGACTACAGGAGCAGGATCGGGAGCATCGGCTCCGACAGTAACCATTCAGCCGCAGACCGCAGCGCCCGCTACAGCTCCAGCGCCGCCAGCGCCAGCCACTGCGCCCAAGCCCTAACCTTACCCGCAAGCCAAACGAAAGCCGGGAGCCAGCAGTGCTCCCGGCCTTCGTATTTTTCACCACAACCAGTCAGGCAAACAGAAATCGAGCCACTCCCGATGTTGAACAAGATCCGCCCACTCTTCCCGTACCTCAAGCGTTATTGGAAGAGCCTCGTCTTGGGCGGTCTCGCGGCTATCTGTTATAACGGCCTGCGCGTCCTGATCCCGCTGATTGCTGGCCGCGCTTTGGACGACCTACGGCTCGGCATCACTCACGCCAAGCTGCTGCACCACTCGCTTCTTCTTCTTTTGGTCGCCGCGCTCTCCGGCGTCTTTCTCTACCTTACCCGCCAGATCATCATCGGCGTCTCGCGAGAGATTGAGTTCGACCTGCGCAACGATCTATTTGCCAATCTCACCCGCCAGTCTGCCAGCTTCTACCAGACCCACCGCACCGGCGACATAATGGCCCGCACCACCAACGACCTGAACGCCGTGCGCATGTTGCTCGGGCCAGTCATCATGTACTCGGCCAACTGCATCTTCTTCACCCTGTTGGCAATACCCTGCATGATTCGCTACAGCCCGAGGCTTACCTTCATCGCCTTCGTTCCTCTGCCCATCGCGTCTCTGCTGATCCAGAGCTTCGGACAGCGCATTCACCGCCGCTTCGAACGCATCCAAGCCATGTTTAGCGACATCACCGCCAAGGCGCAGGAAAACTTCTCCGGCGCGCGCCTGATCCGCGCCTTCGCACAAGAAGATGCTGAGATCGCCAGCTTCGAGCGTGCCAATCTCGAATACATCGGACGCAGCCTGCACCTGGTCCGCCTGATGGCGATGCTCTGGCCCTCGCTGGAGATGGTCCTCGGCCTATCGCTGGTCCTTACACTGCTGGTGGGCGGCCACGAGGTCGTCGCACACCGCATCAGCTCGGGCGACTTCCTAGGCTTCAATATCTTCATCGTGATGCTGACCTGGCCGATGATCGCCGTCGGCTGGGTGGTCAACATCTTCCAGCGCGGCACCGCGTCGGTCCTGCGCATCGACGAGCTCCTCAAACAGCAACCCACCATAGCCGACGACGCAGAGGTCATCCCGCTGCCCGCCATCACCGGAGCCATCGCCCTCCGCAACCTCGGCTTCGCATACCTGCGCGGTGGCCCCACGGTCTTAGACGACATCACGCTGGACATCCCCGCCGGATCATCTCTGGCCATCGTCGGCCCCACCGGCTCGGGCAAGTCAACGCTGGTCGGCCTGATCCCGCGCCTCTACGACGTTCCTCCGGACATGGGCGGGCGCGAGGCTCTGCTTATCGACGGCCACCCCATCCGCAACTATCCCTTGGCCGAGCTGCGCGCCGCCATCGGCTTCGTCCCGCAGGAGACCTTCCTCTTCTCCACCACCATCGCGGAGAACATCGCCTTCGGCGTGCCCGACGCCACGCCCGCCCAGATCGAGTCCGCTGCCGCCACGGCCCACATTGCCGCCGAGATTCTCGACTTCCCCAACGGATTCCAGACCGTCGTCGGCGAGCGCGGCATCACCCTCTCCGGCGGACAGAAGCAGCGCATCGCCATCGCCCGCGCCCTGCTGCGTAACCCGCGCATCCTGATCCTCGACGACGCCCTGGCCTCGGTAGACACCTACACCGAAGAGCGCATTCTCACCGGCTTGCGCGCGGCCATGCAGGGACGCACGACGATCTTCATCTCGCACCGCGTCTCGACGGCGCGCAACGCCGACCGCATCGCCGTCCTAGTCGCTGGCCGCATCGCCGAGTGCGGCACCCACGACGAGCTCCTCTCGCTGAACGGCTACTACACCACCCTCGCCGAAAAACAGCAGCTAGAAGAAGAACTCGCCGTCACCAGCTAGCCCAATTTGTCTGTCATTCCGCAGATTTTTGTTTGTCATTCCGTAGCGAAGCGGAGGAATCTGCTTTTACTCGCGCCACGACGATCTACCCCATTACCGAAAGCGCTCTAATTCTACGAGGAGCTTAGGCCGCATGGGTGGATTTAATCGCGGTAAACTATTGTAATGACTGGCATTAATCGCTATTTTCGTTTTGCTCTGGGAGAGAATGCTAATCCATTGATGGACTACGAGGAGTCGCACTGACGAATCAAACTGGATTCGGATAAGATCAAATCCCAGATAGGTTTGGCAAAGAGGAAATCATGCATCTGTCGTTGCGTCGGCTCGCCGTTGCTCTGCTGTGTAGTGTTTCAATCGCCGCGGCTGCGCAGGCTCCTGCTACTTCGATGGCTTCAACTGTGGATACCACGCCGAGTACTGTTGCGATTCAGGTGGATCTGACCAAGTCGCTTGGTGTTTATCGGCCCATTGGCAGCTGGTTTGGCTACGACGAGTCGAACTACTCGACGACGTCAAATGGTAAACAACTGCTGCGCGAGATGCACGACCTCTCGCCCGTACCGGTCTACATTCGCGCGCATCATCTGTTTACGTCGGGAGATGGAAGACCGCAGTTGAAGTGGTCGTCGACCAACGTCTTTACGCTCGATGCGCAGGGCAGGCCGGTCTACGACTTCAAGATTCTCGATCAGATATTCGACGCCTATGGCGATGCCGGCGTGCGGCCAATGGTGGAACTGGGATTCATGCCGGAGGCAATGGCGACTGGCACTGGCCCCTACTACGTTCCGTATCCCAAGACACTCGATGGAAGTGTACAGACGCCGCCGAAGGACTACGCGATGTGGGGCGAGTTGGTGCGGCAATTCACTGAGCACATGGTCACGCGCTATGGCCGCGCTGAGGTGGCGACGTGGTACTTCGAGGTCTGGAACGAGCCAGACATCAGCTACTGGAAGGGCACGACCGCGGACTATCTGAAGCTCTACGATTACTCAGTTGCGGGTGTTCGCAAGGCGTTGCCCAATGCCATTGTTGGAGGGCCTGCGGTCACGGGGCCAGCATCAACACGGGCACAGACGTTTCTGCGGGCCTTTCTCGATCACTGCGCCAACGACAAAAACGCCGCGACCGGTGATTCGATTCCGCTGGACTTTATTACATTTCATCCCAAGGGAAGTCCCAAGCTGATCGACGGGCATGTGCGGATGGGAATCAGCAACGAGCTAAGTGCTGCGGCCAGCGGTTTCCGCATCGTCGGAGCCTCGGCGAAGTACCACGATCTGCCGATCATTCTTTCCGAGGCCGATCCCGAAGGATGCGCGGCCTGCTCGGCGAAGGAGAATCCCGCCAACGCCTATCGCAATGGGCCGCTCTATCCGGCGTACACGGCTGTTGCGATGAAGGTTCTGGCTGACCTTGCAGACGAGTCGAAGGTGCGGCTGATCGGTATGGTGACCTGGTCTTTCGAGTTCGAGGATCGCCAGTACTTTGAGGGTTTCCGAACGCTTGCAACCAATGGCATCGACAAGCCAGTGCTCAACGTCTTCCGCATGGCGGGGATGTTTTCCGGCAATCGCGTGGCGACGAGCAGTTCGGCAGGGATCGCATCCGACGAGATTCTGAAGAGCGGCGTGCGTGCGACCGCCGACGTCGATGCATTTGCGACGCGTGGCGCTCATGAGGCCGCAGTGATGTTGTGGAACTATCACGACGACGATCTGCCAGCTGCGAGCTCTCAGGTAAAGCTGACGGTCACAGGCATTCCCTCTGACGTACATCGCGTGCAGCTCGAGCACTTCCGCATTGATGCAACGCACTCAAATGCATTGAGTGTGTGGACGGCGATGGGTTCGCCGCAGGCTCCCACGCCGGAACAGTATGCAAAGCTCAAAGCCGCAGGTCAGCTTGAGTTACTCACCTCACCTGTATGGTTGGATGTCAGCGCTGAAAGCGCGACCATAACAATCGAGATGCCGCGTCAGGCAACCTCGCTGCTGCGCTTGAAGTGGTAAATAGGGCGGGCAGCTCTTGGCTGTAGAAGCGTTGCGGTAGGGGTAATCCGCAGGAGAATCAGGATGAGAGTGTGGATCGGGAGTGTGGTTCTAGGGTGGGCTAGCCTTATCGGGGCGATGGCCTGGGGACAGGGAACAGCGGCGGCTCCAGTGGCTTCGCAAACGATAGGCGATCTGGCGACGGCGGGGGAGTGGGGGGATCGCGGCGATGGCAGCTACGCCAATCCGGTGCTGCCCGCCGACTTCAGCGATCTCGACGCCATCCGCGTCGGCTCGACCTACTACGCCATCAGCTCGACGATGCAGTACGCGCCTGGGATGACGGTGCTCACGTCCAAAGACCTGGTCAACTGGCGGATCCTGGGCGGCGTTGTTCCCGATCTGACCGCTATCGACCCGGAGTTGAACTGGAACCACATGAGCCGCGCCGGGCACGGCATCTGGGCCGGGGCGATCCGCTGGCACGGGGGGCACTTCTGGGTCTACTTCACGACGCCGGATCA
>CAZPZL010000109.1:0-7847 GCA_964590925.1 uncultured Granulicella sp. | reverse complement strand
TCGTTGGTTTCCATGCGGTCGGAGAGTGAGAGCATCTCGTTGCGGTTGGGCATACGCCACTGGCCAGCGGCGGAGTTGTCGGTGAGGCCGCACTGTCCGCTGGCGAGCTGGTTGACGGCGGCGATGGCGGCGGACCACGGCTGATCAATACAGTTGGCCTGCTTGAGCCAGATGAGGCCGGTGACGGTGTCGGTGAGGGTGCCGTTGTTGTTGTCGATGAAGCGCGGGTAGGTGAGTGGGATGCCCGCCTGCACGCTGCCATCGTCTCCGGCGGCGAAAATGTCGTACATCCCGGTGGATTGCAACTGCGCAGGGCTGCCGACTCCGGTGCCCTTGACCGCCCAGACGGAGTTGGTTGCGCTGACCTTGGTGTTATCGGTGATGTCGTTGATGTAGCGTCCGTCGCTGAGGCGGATGACCCAGGCGTAGGGCGAGCCATTCTCGCCGCCAAAGTAGCTGGTAGAGGTCCAGTAGAGCGAGTTGGAGACGCCAGTAAAGGAGCTGCCTGTGCTGAGGGCGGGATTGGCCGCAGAGACGTCGATGAGGCTCTCCAGTTCGTTGAGGTTGGGCAGTCGCCACTGGCCAGCGGTCGATCCATCGCTGAGTCCGCAGGCTCCGTTGGCGAGTTGATTGGCGTCGTTGAGTGCTGCGGCCCATGTGGAGAGAGAAAAACAGTCGGCGTTCTTCAACCAGACGAGACCTGTGAGGTGATCGGTGACGGTTCCGTTCTGATTATCGGAGAATCGAGTCTCCGGCCATGCGACTCCCTTGTGCATCGATGCGTCGTCGCCCGGGGCGTAGCTGGTCTGTTGTCCCGTGCTGGCGACCGAGACGGGAGGGTTGCTGCCGTCGAAGGCGTTGAAGTTGGCTCCGCTGAGCGAGAGATTCTTCTGTGCAGTGTCGTTGATGACGGTCAGATAGATTGGAACGTCGGTTTGACCGTTGCCCATGTAATCGCCAGTGTGGTCGGCGCGTGTGATGATGGCCCCGGTGGCTGAGGAGGTGAGGCTCGGGTAGAAGCCGTAGCCCTGCTTCTGTACCCAAATGTCAAAGTTGGCGGGGCTGTTGCCCCAGGGGTCCATGTTGGAGAAGCTGTAGTTGCCGTTGGCGTCGGTGGTGGCAACCTGCAAGATGGAGCTGGTATTGGTGAGAAAGGCGGTGACGGTTGCGCCTGCCAGAGGCGCGCCTTTGAACAGCACGGTGCCAGTGGCACTATCCATAGGCAACGCGGTATCAGGATTGGTGTTGCCGCCGCCGTCGGTGTTGCTGCTGGTGTTGCACGCGCCAAGTACGCACAGGCATAGAATCGCAAGCAAGTATCGTATATAACTCATCTGTCTTCTATTTGTCATCGCACTCCCTCTCCACGCCAGTGCACAATCTGAGGCATTCCGCAGAGGCTCCTTGGGGAACGATCTGAACAGAGTGCACAGATGAAAGATCGGCCCATTGCGAACAGAGTGTGAGCGAAAGCAGAAAGTCACCGGAGTCTGGCGCGGTACGAAAGACTGACGGAACCGGCATGGTTGGGGCAGGTGGATTTACTCTGGTGGGAGTGGATTTCAGGGGATTGGGCGCGATGGGGATTGGGCGTGGGCTGGTGGTGGCAGGCTTGTTACTGGGGGGAGCGGTTGTAGCGCGCGTCGAGGCGCAGCGGCTGCCGGATGGGGTTCGGCCTGAGCACTACTCGCTGACGATTACGCCGGACCTGAAGGCGGCGACATTTGCGGGAAGCGAAATGATTGACGTGGTCCTCGATGCGCCGTCGAAGACCATTACGCTGAATGCTGCGGAGATTGAGTTTGTCTCGGTGAAGGTGGTGGCGGGGTCGCCGGGTGCAGTTGGGGACAAGCAACAACAAGTGCAACAGCAGATTCCCTTCGGCAATGACAACAAAAAAATCGAAGCGGAACAGTTGGCTGCGGGAGCGGTGGAGCAGGTGGCGGTGGTATCGCTGGACGAGAAGAAGGAGCAGGCGACGTTCCACTTTGAGCACGAGCTTCCAGCGGGGCGGGTGTGGCTAGCGATTGAGTACAAGGGGATTCTGAACGACAAGCTGCGCGGCTTCTACCTGTCGAAGACCAAGACGCGGCGATATGGGGTGACGCAATTTGAATCGACCGACGCGCGGCGGGCGTTTCCCTGCTTCGACGAGCCAGCGATGAAGGCGACTTTTGACGTCGCGCTGGTGGTGGATGCGGGCGACACGGCTCTGTCGAATATGAAAGTGATTTCGGATGTGGCGGGGCCGGTCGAGGCCAAGCACACGATTCAGTTCGCAACGACGCCGCGCATGTCGAGCTATTTGGTGGCGTGGCTAGTGGGGGACTTCACGTGCACCAAGGGCAAGGCCGATGGGGTGGCGATCCGCACCTGTGCGACGCCGGACAAGGTGAAACTGACTCGCTTTGCGCTGGACTCGGCCAAGGATACGCTGCGTGACTACAATAAATACTTCGGCATTAAATATCCGCTGGCAAAGCTGGACTTGGTTGCGGTGCCGGACTTTGAGGCTGGCGCGATGGAGAACTACGGGTGCATCACCTTCCGCGAGACGGACCTGTTGGTAGACCAGCGTGACGGCGATCTGCTAGCGAAAAAAGAGGTTGCTGAGACCGTAGCGCACGAGATGGCGCACCTGTGGTTCGGCGATCTGGTGACTCCGGCGTGGTGGGACGACTTGTGGCTGAACGAAGGCTTCGCGACTTGGATGGAGACCAAGGAGGCGGCGCGACTGCATCCACGGTGGGGCTTCGAGCAGGACGCGGCGGTCGAGATGGACCGCACCATGAACTCCGACGCGGGTCGCACCACGCGACCCATCCGCGCGCGTGTGGAGACGCCGGCGGAGATCGAGGAGAGCTTCGACGAAATCGCCTACGGCAAGGCAGGCGCTGTGATCGCGATGGTCGAGAGGTGGGTTGGCGAAGAGAGTTTTCGCAAGGGCGTTCAGGCGTACCTGGCCGAACACGCCTACGCGAACGCGACGGCGGATGAGTTCTGGAACGCAGAGACACGAGCGAGCGGGCTGCCGGTGGACAAGGTGATGAGTAGCTTCATCACCCAGCCGGGAGTTCCGGTGGTGACGCTGGCGAACGATGGAGCGGCATCGCAACGTAGATTCTTTCTTTCCGACACTGCGGCGAAGAAAGCGGAAGCGGAGGCGAAAAAGACTCAGGCTTGGACGATTCCCGTCTGCTTTGCGGGCGAAGGTTGCCGCTTGCTGACGCCGGAGGCGACGACGCTGGATGTGCTTGCGAATAGCGCGACGGTATACGCAAACGCGGGTGACAAGGGATACTACCGCACCGAGTATTCGGCGGCGCAGCTTGCGACGATTGTGGACAATGCTGAGAGGGGGCTGACGGTGCCGGAGAGGATCGGGCTGCTTGGAGATCGTTGGGCGTTGATGCGCGCTGGCGAGGGTTCGGTGGGCGAGATTCTGGACCTGACGCTGGCGGTGAAGGCTGATCCCAATGCTACGGTCGTCGAGAGCGCGCTAGGGAAGATTGGCGTAATTCGCGCGCAGATTGCCACGGACGAGGACCGCGAACGGCTGGACGGCGTGGTTCGGCGGGAGTTCGGCGCGCTGTACGCGGCACTGGGCACAGATGGAAAGCACGGCCGGGGCGGTCGGCACGATTCCGATTCGGAATTGGAAAACCGCGAGCAGCTGCGCCAGACGCTCTTCGAAGCGCTGGGTCGGTCGGGCGACGCAACGGTGCTGGCCGAGGCGGCTGACATCACAAAGGCACTGTTCGCCGGACACGAGACAGCCGATACACCGTTGGCCGACGCGGCGGTGGCACTGACGGTGGCCACTGGCGACGCCGCAATGTACGACAAGTTGCTACGCGTGGCGACGACCTCGAACGATCCCGATCTGAAAGAGGAGGCGCTGCATACGCTTACGCGCTTTCAAAAGCCGGAGTTGGTCGAGCGGACGCTACAGCTTTCCATGTCCGACGAGGTTCGCAGTCAAGACCGTTGGGCTCTGATCGCTCTGCTGCTGGCGCGACGGCAGACACAGGATGCGGCGTGGGCCTTCGTCGAACAACACTGGGCGGAGATCGAACGCAAGGCGACGGCTGGCTCTGGTGCGCGGATCGTCGAGGCAACCGGAGCGTTCTGTACGGTGGAGCGGAGCGATGAGGTGAAGAGCTTCTTTGCGGCGCATCCGGTCAAATTCGCTGAGCGGATACTGGCGAAGAGCATCGACAGCATTGACGACTGTGTCGAGATGCGCGCGGCCGAGGAGCCGAGGCTGCATCAGTGGCTAGACGCGCACACGGTAAACTAAGCAAAGCTGCGGGAGAATGCGCAGAATGCGTCCGCCGTAGGGGGTGGCGCAGAGAGATCGTCTGAAGGTCTAACCACTAGATATTTTATGTCTGGGCCGGTAGAGCTATTTCCTCCCGCAGTGGGACTGATAAGCGCCTGGGGCAGACCCCTTGCAGTTGCAAATTAGCTCACTTCCAGCTTGGTTTGCGTCTGTTGAAAGATCAATGACTAGGCAGAACTTCTCATGCCAGCTATGTGCGAGCGAGGATCAATTAGCCAGCTTTGTGGTTGGAATCGGGTTGAGGAACAAAAAGGAACCCCTGTGGATACTGCCCGAACTGTGCACTTCATTAACAATTTATTAAAAACTGCTTGACAACTACATCCAGGCAAGAAGAGTATTCATGCATCCACAGTGGTCTGACCTTTACCTGTTTTGAAGTGCATATATCCATAGCTGCTTCAGAGGGCGTGTAGACATTGCTGTTTCATCTCCATATTCAGAGGGAATCCTTCATGTTCGGAACAACATTCAAGCATCTGTCGAGAGCGGTATTTGTCGCGCGTTGTAGAAACTTAATCATAATGTTGCTGGTTCTGTCAGGAGTAACTGGTGGCGTGGCTCACGCGCAGTTGGCGGGCAAGGGTGAGATCAAGGGAACGGTAAAAGATCCGGCGGGTGCGTTGGTGATGGATGCAACGGTGACGGCGACCGATGTCGCGACCGGCATCGGCGTAACGCGAATCTCGAACAGCTCGGGGCTATACGACATCTCGCCGCTTGACGCCGGGACCTATGTGATTACGGTAACGGCGAAGGGTTTCGAGAAGTTGACCCAGACCAATGTGCAGGTGAATGCGCTGGAGATTCAGGACTACGATCCCGTGCTGACGTTGGGTGCGTCCAGCGAGACGGTCACGATTAGTGCAGCTCCTCCGGCGCTGGAAACCAGCAATGCGGTACTTGGCGCGACCATGGAGCAGGAGATGTACTCGGCGCTACCTATTCAGATGGGCGCTGGCAGCAGCCCCGATCAGCGCCGTGCAACGGACTTTGCGGTACTGATGCCTGGCGTTCAAGGTAATGAAACCAATGGCAATGCCACAACCAACACTGGCGTTGTAAATGGATCTGGCAGTAGAGGTGCAGCATCGGCCGTATACGTCAACGGGATTCCCTTTACCTCGGTCGCGGGAGAGGGCGATACTCGTTTTGTTTGGACAGCGATCTCCGTCGATGCAGTCGATCAGTTCCAGGTTCAGACTACAGGCTACTCTGCAATGTATGAAGGTCAGGGTGTCCAGAACTACGAGACGAAGTCGGGCGGTAATGCCTTTCACGGATCAATGTACGAGTTTTTCCGCAATACGAAGCTGGATACATGGGGATTCTATGCGCCTTCGCTGACGGTCACCGATCCAGTGACTAAAAACATAATTCCGGCCAAGAAGCCGCGTGAAAATATGAACGAGTTTGGTGCCGTACTGAGCGGCCCCATCATAAAGAACAAATTGTTTGGGTTCCTGAATCTCGATGTATATCGCTTTGCACACGGTCCTTTGGCCGCGCTTCAGACCTTGCCGACTCAGGCCGAATACAGCGGAGATTTCAGAGATCAGAATCTGCCCATTTACGATCCGACCTCTACAGTATGCAACGCGGGGGGTACGGCTTGCACTCGCACCCAATTCGACGGTTCTATTAACGGCGTACCCACTCTTAATGTCATCCCCATGTCGTCACAGTCGCCGGTGGCGCAGTATCTACAGAAGTTTCTTCCTCAAGACACGACCTTGCCAACGATTACGGGTAATAATTTCGTTGGTGGGTATCCCTATGGACTGAACAACTGGATGACGACTGATCGCATTGACTGGACCATAAATTCGAAAAACTCTCTGTCCTTGACCTTTGCCAAGGGGCGTCAGGTGACGGCTGGCGGACCTGCTGTTCAATCGACAGCAGGAAGGAATGTTACACCCTGGGCTCCATATAACTACGGTCAGGAGTATGCTCCGAAGACCACGGTGTGGACCCTGCAAGACACCTATACCCTTACTCCTCATCTGGTAAACCAATTCAACTATGGATTTGCCCGCTATAACGGGCCGACCTTTAATCCCAATCAGGGCGGCGAGTTTTCCGCCACGGCTGCTGGGATTACCGGCTTGCCGGCTGGTCAGGCCTCCAATGCGTTTCCCATTGTCACCTTTGCGGGAAATGGGAGCTTTCCGACGAGTTGGGGCGGAAGCGTAGCCAACGTCGCGATCGCAAATTCCTATATCGCAACCGACAATGTGCAGTGGGTAGTTGGGAAGCATTCCATTACGATCGGCGGTCAGATCGCGTGGATGGAATATAACTACACGCTCGATACCACGGGCACCAGTCCGTTGACCCTTGCAAATACCGCCGCTGAGACGGAAGGATTCACCTGTGCAAAAGTTGGTGGAGTAGTTCCTGCAACGGGTACTTGCGCACTTGCTGCCGAGACCACGAGCCTTGATACAACTGGCGGGTTTTCATATGCGAGCTTTCTGGCCGGGGCCTCCGACAGCCGGTCGTTTGTAGACAATCTGGCCATCGTCTCGACAGGCGGGCGCTTCCGTCCTATCTCTCCGTATATTCAGGATGACTGGAAGGTTAATTCCAAGCTGACTATTAATCTGGGTTTGCGTTACGACTTTTACCCAACTTATCGTGAGCAATTTGATCGGCTTTCATTCTTGGATCCGACGGCTACGAATCCACTCACGGGGAACCTTGGACAATTGGAATTCGCAGGAAGCAGCGCAGGAGTTGCCTCTTGCAACTGCCGTACAACGATCAATGACTACAAGAAGAACTTTGGCCCCCGTCTGGGATTTGCCTTCCAGAGCGATCCGAAGACGGTATGGCGCGGTAGCTGGGGCGTGATGTATACCCACGGCAATGGCGTTGGCGGTTCGGCCGTATCGAGGAATGGGACAGGAACACTCGGCTACTCCTCAACCCCCAAGCCAACCTATAACAACGCGGTCAACTACCTCTCGTCGCAGCAGATTGATTCGGTCTTCCCGGCATTTACAGCACCGCCATTTCTCTCTGGTAGCTATGGCGTGGGCTATAGCACCTTGCTGGGCAGCACCAGCGTTACCCCTCAAAGCGTAGGCTATGGCGATCCGTATTATGGTGGGCGGGCTCCGCAGTACCTGAACTGGAGCTTTGGAGTTCAGCGTACGCTGAGCAGTACGATTACCGTGACGGCGAGTTATGTTGGTTCCGAAGGTCACTTTGAAGTCACCGACGGAGGCAACGGACGTGGCTACTGGAACGACCAGCTTGATCCAAAGTATCTTTCGCTGGGCACAGTTCTTACCAATAAGGCGACCGCGGCAAATCTCGCTGCACTTGGGCCGCTGGGCGTAACGGCACAGAACGCGTATGCCACCTTCGATCCGACCATCGCCATCTCCACCTACTTGACGCCATTCCCGTAATTCAAAGTGAGCGATACTTACGCGAACATGGTCAACTCCAACTACAACGGTCTGCAGATTTCGGTGAACAAGCGTCCTTCCCATGG
>CAZPZL010000108.1:2645-7867 GCA_964590925.1 uncultured Granulicella sp. | reverse complement strand
TGCCACAGGCACTGCGGTCCTCGGGGCCGATGGCCACTGAGTAGAGCCGAGCGGGGTGGGCTTCGGCCAAGGGTATGCGGCATCGAGAAAACTATTTGCGGCCAATGGCATTGATCCAGAACGCATTTCGAATTCCACCGGTGAGTCTCTTCCCTTTCCCGATGAATCCTTTGATGTCGTCTATTCCGCCAATGTACTGGAACACACGCAAAATCCCGAGCAGGTACTGCGAGAGGCGGTGCGTGTGCTACGGCCAGGCGGGGCGCTCTATGTCGAGTTGCCGAATTTCCTTTCCTACTTTGAAGGGCACTACATGGTGGTTGAGCCGCCAATTCTGTGCAAGCCAATGCTTGCATGGTGGGTCAAGCTAGTATTCAGACGCGATCCTTCGTTTGCTCGCACACTGCAAACGAAGATCAATCCGATCTGGTGCCGCCATCAGCTGAGGGAATTAAGTCGTTTCTACTGTCTGGAGCAGATATCGCTTGGTGAGGACAGATTTCTGAAGCGGCTTGCGACCCCGTTTGTCTTTGAAGCGCAGGTAGTCAAAGGCACCCTTGAGCGGCTGATCAAGTTGATACAGATGGCAAATGTTGGAAACTGGATCGGTCATTTATTGGTGGGACTTCAGGCACACTATCCGATATATCTGACGCTGCATAAGTGTCCCGACACAAAATCGTTATCATAGGAAGTGATGAAACTCTCCGATTACGTCTTTCAGTTTGTTGCAGACCTTGGTGTGCAGCATGTATTTCTGGTTACTGGCGGAGGTGCGATGCACCTGAACGCCTCGCTTGCTGGGGAAAAGCGCATTACCGCCATCTGCAATTCGCACGAGCAGGCTACGGCGATGTGCGCCGAGAGCTACGCGAAGACCGTTGACGGCCTCGGCGTGGCGCTGGTGACGACCGGCCCCGGCGGCACAAATGCTGTTACGGGCGTAGCCGGTGCGTGGCTGGATTCGACCCCCGTACTTTTTCTCTCCGGGCAGGTGAAGCGCCCCGACCGCATGTTCGATGAGGTGACGGGAAAGCCGCTAGGCATGCGGCAGCTTGGCGTGCAGGAGATCGACATTGTCGCCATCGTCAAGCCAATCACCAAGTACGCCGTCGTCGTTGTCGATCCGCTGGATATTCGCTACGAGTTGGAGAAGGCCGTTTATCTGGCGACACACGGACGGCCCGGCCCGGTGTGGATCGACATACCGCTGGACGTGCAGGCCTCTCCTATTTCCGATCCATCGACCCTGCGCGGCTTCGACTTCTCCGAGTTGGAGGTGGCATCGCGCAACGCGAATCTTCAGGACGAGGTCGCCCGCGTCGTCGCGGAGTTGCGACGCTCGACGCGCCCGCTGTTGTTTGCGGGCAATGGAACCCGGCTTGCCCATGCGGTGCCGCAGTTCACTGAGCTACGCGAGATGCTGGATATTCCCACCGTCGCCACATGGTGCGCTGCCGATCTGGTTCCTTCCGATCTACCAACCTTTGTAGGACGCCCGGGCAACGTTGCCGCGCGGGGGGCGAACTTCGCCTTGCAGAACTGCGATTTTCTGCTCGTGCTTGGAGCGCGCATGGATATGGCGATTACCGGCTACGCTCCGCAGAATCTGGCGCGCGCGGCGCACAAGGTCGCCGTTGACATTGATCCTTCGGAGTTGGGGAAGCTCGATCCATATATTCAACAGCCGATTGTTTCGGACTGCCGCACCTTTCTTGATGAGTTGCTGGCGCAGCTTCGTGCACTGAAGCAACCGCTGGACCACAGTCGCTGGGCGGAGTGGAATCTGCGCGCTGCGGACTGGAAGACGCGCTACAGCGTGGTTACGGACGAGCATCGCAAGCCGGAGGGTCTGGTCTCGATCTACAATCTGGCCGAGGTGATCGGCGAGGAGTCAAAGCAGGAGGACAAGCTGGTTAGCGGGTCGGCGGGGTCGGGCATTGAGATCTATCTGCTGGCCTGCCCTGCGCGCGCCGGACAACGCATCTTCCATACGGCAGGACTAGGTGCGATGGGCAACGGCCTGCCCATGTCAATCGGCGTCTCGATCGGTGCGGGAGGCAGGCAGACAATCCTGGTCGATGGAGACGGCGGCTTCCAGTTCAACATTCAGGAGTTGGAGACGATTCACCGTCTGCAGCTTCCGATCAAGATGTTTGTGCTGAACAACGATGGCTACGCCTCGATTCGCGCCTCGCAGACCGCCTACTTTGGCGAGCCGAAGGTGGGCGCGGATGCTGCGACCGGCATCACGATTCCGAATCTGTCGAAGATTGCCGCTTCTTACGACATTCCATCCTTCGTTATCGAGGACCAGAGGAATCTGCACGAAGATGTGCGTCGGATTCTAGCGATTCCGGGGCCGGTGCTGATCGACGTTCACGTAATTCCAGACGAGGTGCGCGCGCCACGCCTACAGAGCTACCAGAAGCCGGATGGTTCGTTCGTCTCAAAGCCACTGGAGGACTTATGGCCTTTTCTTGATCGCGAGGAGTTTCTGTCCAATATGATAGTGCCGACCTTGCCGCAATAGAAACGAGCAGTTCGCCGATTGAGCACATCTTTCAGAATTGCGAGATTTGCTACAACTGGTGCTGGGAGAAATGGACTTGGAAGATTTGACGAATATAGTTTTTAGCGAGACAGGGGCGACCAAACTGATTGCCGAGATTGGCAATAACCATCTGGGCGAGGTGCGACGCGCACGAGAGATGCTGGTCGAAGCACTGGCCGCTGGCGTCGATGCTGTGACGTTTCAGGTGCGCGAAGAGAGCTTCTATAAACTGCCGGAGATGACACATCTGGACCTGCCGCTCGACTTTTTTGCAGAGGCAGTTGCCACCACTCATGCGGCGGGTCGTCAGTTTGGAATTGCAATCTGCGATCCGGCAAGGATTGCGCCGCTGGATAGGCTCGGAGTCGATTTCTGGAAGACGCTTAGCTGGGACTTTTCTAACGAGGAGCTGCGCGCGGAGCTACAGACGACAGGCAAGCCAGTCTATTACTCGACCGGCGTCAGCGGAACCGATGAGATCGTGGCAATCAGCGAGAGACTTGGCAACGCCGTTCTGATTCACACCCAGTTTTCGCATTCACTCGGCGACGTGAATCTGAAGGCAATCCAAGCGTTGGGATCTGCAACATCACTGCCGGTTGCGTTTGGCCTGCACGCGCACAATCACGAAGTGCTGAAGATGGCACTATGCTTTGAGCCGCACTCCTTGTTTTTCTATGTAAAGCAGCGTGGCATATTTGCCTACGACGACGAGCACGCCCTTGAGTTGGATGAGCTACAGCGGTCCGTAAGCGGCCTGCGAGAGCTGATGAGTGCGATAGGAACAGGTATCAAAATAGACAAGGAGACTCCGGCATGGGTTCGTGCAAGCAAGTAGTCAGGGTAGGGCTGATTGGTGCGGGCGCAATCGCTCGCTTTCGTCATCTTCCGGCGCTGAAGGCAATCGAGGGCGTCGATCTCGTGGTAGTGTGCAATAGCCATGCGGAGTCGTCCGCGAAAGTTGCTGCGGATTATGGTATCGCTGAAGTTGCCGCCGATTGGAAGGAGGTCATTGGCCGATCCGACATCGACGTAGTATGGATCGGAACCACGCCGAACCATCACGCTGAAATGACAATTGCCGCTCTGAACGAGGGCAAACATGTCTTTTGCCAGGCCAGAATGGCGATGGACCTAGCGCAGTCGCGACTGATGCTGGCCGCATCCGAGCGGCATCCCGCGCAGGTAACCATGCTCTGCCCACCTCCAACCGGGATGAAGCACGGAAGCTACTTCGAGAAGCTGTTGCGCGAAGGCGCAATCGGCAAGATATATCACTTCAACCTGCGCGCAATGAATGCACAGTGGTCCGACGCGTCGGCGCCCGCGCACTGGCGACAGAAGGTCGAAGTGAGCGGGAACAACATCATGAGCGTAGGAATCTACGGCGAAGTGCTGGGACGATTTCTCGGTGACGCCGTCTCGCTCTCGGCGCAAGGACACGTCTTCATTGCGGATCGACAAGGCTATTCGGTGCAGGTTCCAGACACGCTACAGGTTCTTGGCGAGTGGCCTGGGCATATTCTGGGATCATTGCAATGGAGCGGAGTGGCGCACAACGCCGGCGACGAGCAACTCGATGTCTTCGGCAGCCAGGGCCGCTTGACCTACGACTTCAATACGGACGAGATTCTATGCGCGCGTGCTGGAGATGCGACACCAACCGTACTGGCCGTTCCACCCGAGTTCGTGCGGGAGTGGACCGTGGAGCGGGACTTCATCGCGGCGGTTCGCGATGGAAGCCATCCCGAGCCAAGCTTTGCCACCGGACTGCGCTATATGAAGTTTGTCGAAGCGATTATTCGCAGTATGGCTCTGTCCGCGCGCGTTGATCTGGCGGCACTGTGACCCTATGGTTGAACTCGTCAGAGAATAATTCTTGGCAAAAAATGTTTTTTTGAGCAGTTTCACTAATGGGGATGCCGTCTTCGAATAAAAAACAGTTTTCTCCGCTTCCCACCCCAGCCAGCAAAGCTGCCTTGGACCCCGGTTTCGCTGCGGAATGACAAATAAATCAGGTTACCGCAATTCAGAAAAAGCTCTAAGGGATGAATTTCAAGTGGATGCAATGATCGGTCGTTCTAAATGAAACTAGTTGCCACTAAAATTCCCGATTGTTTTGAAATTGAGTTTGTTGCGCACAGGGACGCACGGGGCAGTTTCGTCAAGAGCTTTCAGGCGTCTGCCTTTCGCGAATTGGGGCTGGAGGCTGCCTTCACAGAGAGCTTCTATTCCACCTCCGCCGCAGGCGTATTGCGCGGAATGCACTTTCAACTACCGCCCACCGATGGAGCCAAGCTGGTTTATTGTTTGCAGGGAGCGGTCTTTGACGTTGCGCTTGATCTGCGTATAGATTCGCCAGTATATGGTCAGTCGGTTTCGTTTAATCTGTCGCAGGAGCGGGCCACGGCGGTCTACATTCCACGAGGCGTCGCGCATGGATTTTTCGTATCTGATGGACCTGCGACGCTGGTCCACAACATCTCGTCAGAGTACGACGCCGCTCTCGATGCGGGAGTTCTTTGGAACTCGTTCGGCATGTGCTGGCCGGAAGACACTCCCCTGCTCTCTGAGCGTGATCGTCGCTTTCGCACGCTCGCAGAATTCGACAGTCCGTTTCGATTTGCTCCGACCGAGGTGAAGATATGAGTGCGTTACCAGCAGTCGG
>CAZPZL010000108.1:0-2635 GCA_964590925.1 uncultured Granulicella sp. | reverse complement strand
GAGCGCGATCTCTGATCGTTGGCGCCACCGGGCAGGTGGGATCGGCATTGCTCTCCTTATTGAAGGACGGCGCGGTTGCCAGCAGGCGGATGCAGACAGACGATGGCGCACCGTGCATCGATCTGGTGGAACTGGCCGCTCGTCCGGTGCTGGCGCATGTGGCTCTCGCGCCGCACAACCTGAGCGCAATCTACTGTGTTGGCGGGGCGACCGACGTCGAGCGCTGCGAGTCGGAGGTGGTCTGGGCGATGGATACCAACTGCCACGGTCCGGCGGCGTTGGCTGCTGCATCGACGGCGCTGCCGTTCGTCTACTTCTCAACCGAGTACGTCTTCGACGGTAACGACGGCCCCTATGTCGAATCGGATGCGACCAATGCGCTGTCCGTCTATGGACGGTCGAAGCTGGAGGGCGAGCGCAGGATTCTGGACGCGCATCCCAACCCTTTGATCGTTCGCACTACCGTGGTCTACGGACCGGATCGTCAGGGAAAGAACTTTCTATACACTTTGCGGCGTATGCTGAGTTTGGGTCAGACGATGCGCGTTGCCGCCGATCAAATCTCAACCCCAACCTATAACGCCGATTTGGCGAGGGCAACGGTCGAATTGGTCGAGCGGGGCGCCTCCGGATTGTTTCATATCAGTGGCCCCGAGATTCTGTCGCGTTACGACTTTGCCAAACTGGCCGCGTCTGTCCTCGGATTGGATGGCACTTTGTTGCTGCCGGTCTCGACTGTCGCATTGAACCAGTGCGCCCCGCGTCCATTGAATGCCGGACTGCTCACCGATAAGCTGCGTGCAACGTTGCAGCACACCAAGATGCGATCCAACATCGATGCCATCGTTTCTTGGTCGCGACAGGAGAATGCATGACATCGACGCTAATTTGTACAAATCCGAAGATCACCATCGGCATACCCACGCTGAACCGTAGAAGCTACCTGATGTTGGCGCTGGAGAGCGTGCTGGCGCAGTCCTACAAGAACATAGAAGTCATTGTCTCCGACAACGCCTCGACCGACGATACGCTGGAACATCTTTCGACCGTTACGGACGATCGTGTGCGAGTCTTGCACCAATCGGAGAATATCGGAATGGTGGAAAACTTCAACGCGACGCTGAAAGCGGCAACCGGGGAGCTGTTTCTTTTGCTCTCCGACGACGACATACTGGAGCCTACCGCCATCGAGCAACTGAGCGCTCCGTTTCGCGGCCTTGTTGTCGGGCTGGACTCATCCAAGGTGGGTCTAAGTTGGTCGCCCAACATAATCATCGACTCTGCAGGTGTCCAGCTCTATGCCACCGAAGCTGGACCTTCTATCGAGACCCCTGTGCAACTACTGCGCGGTGTCTTTGACGGTCGTCGCGGCACACGACTCTCCAGCATTCTTATCCGCACAATAGACTCACTGAAATATGGAGGATATGACGGATCTCGACACGGAGTACTCTGCGACACCGGAAATTGGAGCCGCTGTGCTGTTCTCCATGATTGGGTCTACTGCACAGTGAAACCTCTGGTTCAATATCGAGTCCATGCGGCCAGCGAGACACAGGTTGCAAGCTGTGCCGACTGGCAACTTTATGCGACCAACATATCTGAAGACGTGCTCGCCGTTCTGGTCTCTCGCAACGACACTCATGGCGCGCATGAATTAGGAAAGAGTACAAATAACATTCTGGCCAACTGCACGGTTACTATCCTTCTCCGCTTTGTTGGTCGTCCTGGATGGATCGCTCTGTTTGCCCGCGAGTTCTGGCGCTCGCGTCGCTTTATGATTACTCCATTTGTCTTTCGTAGAATTCTCAAAGACGGCTTCAAGCTGTTGCGTCTGCGCGGGGCAAGCCAATGAAGCCACAGGAGGAACGGACCAGCCAGATCCGGGACGATATTGCCTGCGAGACTCACCCTCCTGCAGTGCTCACGGCCACATCCTTCGGCCTTCTACGGCGTTTCGCCAATCAGTTTCCACCGGGGCAGATGTTTCGTTACATTCTGGTGGGAATCTTCAACACTGTTTTCGGCTATGGAGTGTTTGCATCTCTCAATTTTCTACTCTATTTGCATCATGTTCCGGCGTCCTACATCTTTGCCTCATTTGTGGGCAACTTTATAAGCATTACGGTTGCGTATCTGGGATACAAATTTCTGGTCTTTCGCACCCGGGGAAACTATCTGAAGGAGTGGCTGAAGGCGATGGCTGTATACACCAGCAGCCTATTGCCTGCACTGGTTCTGCTTCCGATCACAGTGCGTGGATTCATCTATATACTTCCACAAGCAGTGGCAGTCCACTCTCATGTCTTTCCGCGAGATGAACTTGCTCCTTATCTGGCCAATGCCTTCCTCATGGTCTTTGGCGTCATTTACAATTTCATTGGGCACAAGAACGTCACATTCCGCAATGAGTGGAGTAATTAGTTCATCTTTAGTATTGGCGTAATGTTTCTCACAGCGAGCAACCTGCGGGGATTTCCGCCTTTTGCTTCGTTCAGTGGCAGGATAACAATCTGACTGGTAACTGACGCAAAATGGCACCTCAATATTGAGATGCCATTTTGCTTGTAAACCTTTTATAATCTTGGTGCCGGGAGGGGGGGTCGAACCCCCACGACCTTGCGATCGGCGGATT
>CAZPZL010000107.1:0-7877 GCA_964590925.1 uncultured Granulicella sp. | reverse complement strand
GTCGACGGCGAGCAGGTGAACACCGGGAGCCTTTTGCTGCATCTGGCGCGCCAGCGGACGGGCGGAGTAGTTCTCGTCCAGATCCTTGCCGTGGAAGCCAAGCAGGAAGACGAGCGCGACCACCACCGGTGCAAGCGTTGCGTTGCGAACCTGCGCGATGCCACCGCGGCGGATCGTCAGTGCCACACCGATCAGGGCAGCAAGAGCCGAGGCCCCCGCTGTCAGAAGCCAACCGGTCGAGGGAACCAGAGTGTCGTAGACCATGTGCTGCGGCGCCAGAACCAGCACAAAGATTAGCAGAGCGCAGGCCGCCGCATGCGACCACAGAAGCCAGCGCGGCAGACCAACCTTGCGAATGCGATTCAGGTAGTCCCCGGTAAGGATAGTCAGTGGAGGGATCGAGGGGAGAATGTAGCCGGGGAGCTTCGACTTCGAGCAGGTAAAAAAGACGATGGGGAACAGCGCCCATAGGACGAGGAACTCAGGAAAGGCGTCGCCTGTGCGTGGCAGGCCAAGGTAGCACTTTGGGTTACTGCGCACACGCCACTCGGCGATGGAGGCCTTCATGGCCTCGACCAGCGCGCGGATGGCTAAGACGGTCCATGGCATCAATCCAACCAGCACGACGGCAAGGTAGTACCAGCCCGGCTGATGGTGTTCGTAGAGGTTGGTTGCGAAGCGCTTCAGGTTGTGGTCGAAGATGAAGTCCTGAATGAACTTGGGGTTCTCCCGCTGCACGGCGATGTACCATGGCAGCACCATCGCAAGGTATAGAAGGACGCCGGGAATCCATATGGTGCGACGCAGCGCGCTCCAATCGCGACGCAGGCCAAGGAAGAGAAGGATGATGCTGAAGGCGAGAAAGGGCGCGACGGGCCCCTTGGCCAGCGTTGCCGCCGCGCCGAAGAAGTAGAGGTCAAAGAGCCAGAACTTCAGCCCCGTCTCGTACCATGCGTACCAGCCCAGCATGCCGATGCAGAGCGGCGCGGCCAGTTGCATGTCTGTGGAGGCACCGCGGGCGAAGCCGACGATGGCAACCGAAGAAGCTGTAATCAGCGCCGCATCCAGTTGTCCTCCAGGACGGAAGCGAAGCATATGGATGAAGATCATGGCGATCAGGAAGAACGCGCCGGTAGCGGCGGGAAGCCTGGCCGACCAGTCCGAGACGCCAAACTCGCGGAAGAATCCCATGGCTCGCCAGTAGTAGAGCGCGGGCTTTTCCAGCCAGGGATGACCGTAGAGGATCGGCGTGACGGTGCCCGCGTAGAGACAGCGCGCGGAGCGCTCGACGTCGGTTGGCCGCGGGCTGCGCGGAATGACGCTGGCGTTTTCCTGCTGGCAGATTTCGAGATGAGCATTGAGCATCTCGCGGGCAATCTGCGCGTAGCGTGGTTCGTCGGCTCCAACCAGACCGAGTTGCGCTCCGCCCAGAATCGGCACCAGACCGAAGAAGAGCAGGAAGCTGGTAGTCAGCAGCAATATGACCACGTCCCAGGGAGACTCGCCGCAGACGCGCAACCGCCATGCGCGAAACCAAGCACAGAAGCAGGCAAACGCCGCTTTACACCTTACCGAGCCAGTGGCAACGACATGTGAAGTTTTCGTCAAGCAATATCCATTGAAAACGCAGTCCGGAGAAAAAATCGTACCGAAGTACAATGAATCAAAGAGCGGATTCCTTCGCTGTGCTGAGGAATGACAATCAAAGTTGGTCTACTGCAATTGCTAAAACGCACTACCTCGTTGCGTCGTCAGTGTAGAGGCACGACGGGTAGTGCGGGTACAGGGGCGACGCTAGTAGATGCTGGTTCGACGCTGCTAGCTGCGGGGTTGGCGCTGGTAGCGGAGTTTTCGCGGCGCTTGTCGCGCTTGCGCATGCGTCCCAGCAACTCGTCCATGCGCCCGGTCATGCGCTCGGAGCGGTCGATGGCGAAGGTCAGCTCGGGCACATGGCGCACGCCCATGCGGTCGCGTAGTTGCGAGCGGATGTAGGCTCGGGCAGTCATCAGCGCGGCGAGGGTTGACTCCTCTTCGGCCTCGCTGCCGTGGACTTTGACGAAGACGCGCGCGCTCTTTCCTCCCGGCGCAAGCACTACGTCGGTGACGTAGCTTTCGGCGATGCGCGGATCGGATAGCTCGCCCTCGAGCATCGCCCCAATCTCTTCGGAGAAGGTACTGGCGACGCGATTGCGGTGATAGGTTCTTGCTCGTTGTTCAGGCATGGGGGTTCACAACCATTTCATTCAACAGTTAAGGATAACAAAATGTGGGCGGGCATTACTCCTCGACGAGAATCTCGACCCAGGAGTCGACGATCTGGGCGCCGAGGCCGATGGTGAGGCGCGAGATGGCGTCGTCAACCTCGCGCATCTGGCCGTTGAGGTAATCGGCCGAGCCGGAGATGGCGACCACGCCCAGTGTGGCGCGGTTCCAGAGAGCGCCGTCGTCCAGCTCCGCGACCGAGACGTTGAAGCCGTGGCGCAGCGTATCCTTCAGCGAGCGCACCACCTGCCTCCGATCCTTCAGCGACTGCGCATGTGCAATGGTGATCTCGACGGTTAACTTGGCAATAGGCATCGCGTTCTCCTTTCGGTCGTTTACACGGAGGGCTAAGGTTTTCGACGTATGACTAACGAAAGATTTGCTGTGCAATCTCACCAGCTTCTCGTATTTCTTCTTGTCTGCCACTAACTCGGACAGAGTATCGAGAATCAGAAGAGAAACAAAGGATGCCCAACACATCTGAAGGCTTCGTTGTACTCTCGTTTACGCGCGAACAGAGCAGCCCTGCGGAGGTAAATGGATAGGTCGGTTCGTCCGGGGTGCCTATCGAGTTGATGATGTGGAAGACATGAAAGACCCTTGCGCGTCCTTCATCGCTCGGCTTGAAAATAGGCCCACTATCATCAACGGCCAATTCCGTATTCTGAAACCAGCCGGACGAGATGCTGCCTAAAAAAATCATCTTTAACGAGATTATGGCTGGTGGCTTAATTAAGTGAAGTCCGGGCCCATCGCCGGAGATCCAGCGGAAGGGAAGTTTGATTTCGGTGCGGTTCTCGTAGCGAAAGTGTGAGTGGCGCATCCACGTTATTGACGAGGAAATGAAGGGATAGAAGTAGATCGTCGCTGAGATACAGAGCGCGAGCAACAGATATAGTGCGCGTTTTCGGGAGGGCATTCGCATGTCTGTGATGCCTTTCAACAGCAGAGATCGTTCGCTGAAAGTTTACATCGTACCTCACAAAATCGAGATTGTGGCAGTTTGCTATGGCGGACGGTTGGCCAGAATTTAGCAGCAGATCCCTTCGCTTTGCTGCGGAATGACAAACAAAAAAACGGTGGAATGACAAGTAGTCGTGGCAGGGCGGAAAAATAGAAGTACCAAGTGTGGTTCATTGGGAACGAAGCCCGTTTCATCTAATGCGGCGCGATGTCAAAATTGAGCGTGTCGATGCATCGCATCGAGTTGCGCGCGAGCGTTGCATATTGAAGTGTTATACGCCGAAGAAGCGAAGGAGCAGCACAGATGTCCGAACCCGCAGACGATCTCCGCATACAGTATCAGGACGAGGCTCCACATGGCGCGCGCATCAAGGTGATTGGCGTGGGCGGCGGTGGGAATAATGCCGTCAATCGCATGATAGCCGCGGGCGTCGAGGGCGTTGAGTTCATCAGCGCCAACACGGACGTGCAGGCGTTGCAGTTGTCGAACGCGTCGATCAAGCTGCAGCTTGGCGTGAAGCTGACGGCTGGCCTTGGCGCGGGCGCAAATCCCGACATTGGGCGGCGAGCGGCGCTGGAGGATTCCGACAAGATTATCGAGGCGCTGGAGGCGCGGACATGGTCTTCGTCACCGCTGGGTTGGGCGGAGGGACAGGCACGGGCGCGGCTCCGGTGATTGCTAGCCTTGCCAGCGAGATGGGTGCGCTGACGGTCGCCGTTGTGACTCGGCCATTCGCGTTTGAAGGCAAGCGGCGCATGATGCAGGCCGAACGCGGAATGCAGGAGCTGCTGGAGTCGGTCGACACGCTGATTGTGATTCCGAATGAAAAGCTGCTGGCGGTGGCAAAAGATGCGGGCTTCTTCGAGAGCTTCCGCATTGCCGACGACGTGTTGCGGCAGGGCGTACAGGGCATCTCCGACATCATCACAATCCCCGGCGTAATCAACCGCGACTTCGCTGACGTGAAGACGACGATGGCTGGCATGGGCTATGCCGTGATGGGAACGGCGACTGGCCGGGGCGAAACGCGTGCAATGGATGCTGCGATGGCGGCGATGGCGTCACCACTGCTGGAGGCCGGAGCCATCGACGGAGCGCACGGGATTCTCATCAACATTACGGGATCGAGCAATTTGAAGCTGAGCGAGGTCAACGAGGCCTCGACCGTTATTCAGAATGCTGCGCACGAGGACTGCAACATTATCTTCGGCGCGGTGCAGGACGAACGCATGGGCGACGAGGTGAAGATTACTGTCATTGCGACGGGATTCCGCCAGCAGATGCCGGAGCGGAGAAAGCGGCTTCTGGATGAATCGACGCTGCTGTCAGCCAACGAGGAGGTCCCGGCACGGTACCGCAGCGTTGCGGCCACTGGAGACTCTGGCAGCGCGAGCGCCACGGCTAAGGATTCTGCTGCGTCAAGGCCCTTTGCCAGTGAACTTCGCGAGGCGCAGCCGTCGCAGGCAGATCAGCCACGAATAGAGCAGCCCGTCGAGACTTCGCAGCAGAGCTTTCTCTCTACACCGTCGACGCTCAACCCAAGCGATTCATCCGGCTGGCGCGCCTTTATTACGCCCGACGCCCGCGGTTGCGCCAGCGCCGTTCTTGCGCCCGAGATTGAGATGCAGCCAGGTGTCGAGCCGGCGCAGAACTGCGGATTGAGTTACGAGATAGATGCGGGTGTGGTTACGGATTACGAGGCGGAGGCGCAGGTGGATGAGCAGAGCTGTGCCGAAGATGAGGTTGCCAGCAACATTGCCGCCGTCGACGTTTTCGACGAGGCGGAGCCCCAGTTCTACAGCGCAACCAATCCTCAGCGCGACTGTGCATCCGTGCCGTACGAGCCGGAGCTGGTTCCGGTTCCCGCGTCGGTCTTCGACGATGATTTTTTCCGTACACCGCAGCGGCCCCGGATGATCGTGGACGAGGCGCGGGGTGTCGAGGCTGAAACGGAGGTGCGCGCATTCAGCTTCAGCAGAAGCATTGCGCGCGCCGATGTGGGATTGCCTGCGCCGTTGCAAGCGAGGCACAGTGATGCACCCCAGTTCGACCCGGTTCGGAATGATGTAGCATGCTCCGATGTCCCAGAGCAAGCCAGCGAGCCTCGCCTCTTCGCCGGAGCGCGGGGAGCTCATCCTCCGCCATCAGAGTCTGATTCCGGTGCAGACGAGCTGGATATTCCTGCATTTCTGCGTCGCGGCCATTGATTCCAGCGCCCGAAGCGGAGGAGGATGCAGATGTCGGGTGGAAGTCGAGTGGAAAGTTGGTGCGTTGGACGACATTACTCGTGTTGTGCGAATCTTTGCCGATAATCCCGTAGGATAGAGATAGTGCTGGAACAGCGCTATTGGGATTGACTGACCGGCTCGGCATTGACTGACAGGGAGGTATGACACCTTCTGGGTGAGCTTGTGGTACCGACGGGCTATAGCCAGAGGTGTGGGCGTAGCGTGGAATGAGTTGTACGGTGTGTGCAATCTTCCGGGGGTAGATTTAGTCTCGCAAGCAAGAAAAGAATCATCCAATCAATAACAGAGGAAAGACCAAAGATTAGGCAAGTGAATTGCAAGGGAAGGATTGCGGAAGCTGTCTAATAGCTCTTTGGCTCGCCAGCTATGAAAATATGCAACGACTAAATTGCAAGGATTCTTCGCGGCGCTCAGAATGACAACTCGTATATTTTAGATGCAGAACTGAGTATTTAGACAGTTTTCAAGCAAGATACGCAAGGCATATCGCAGCGGCTAAGTCGCGGAAAAGAAGACGGATGATAGGAAATATCCAATGGAGTTTGCGAAATTTGCTTGGGCTTGCGATCCTGAGCCTTCCGATGCAGTGTTTTGCCCTGCCCCACGCAACTACGCTGCACCCGCATCATGGCGTATCGGTTGCAAGTCGGCCCGGCGCGTCGGCGTATCGGTCCAGAGGAGCAGTTTCCAGGTCGACCTTGATTCGAGGAGCTTCGTCGCAGGTTGCAGGGGCAAGAAGCGCCTCCCGATCCACGGCGAACGGGCATGGTTTGATGCCGCACTCTTCTAGTCGGACGACCGCCAGCCGCGCCACCAGCCATGGGTCGATTGCATTCTCCCACAGCCGCGTAAATACCATTGGCGCGAGCAGCTCCAGAGTGCGTCGCGGAGTGAGTCCGATGAGTGATCGTGCGTTGATGAGTTACCATCGGCTGCATCGTCCCGCTCCGGAGCGCTTTACCGGAGACTCGTTCTCCAACGACCAGACGCTGGGCGACATCACTGCCGGGGAAGATCCAGTTGTGCGTGTAGCAGCCGTCCAGGCGCTGGGCAATATGAATGGCACGGCGCTGGCCATCGATCCGTCGAACGGTCGCATACTGGCGATGGTCAACCAGAAGTTGGCATTATCGAGCGGAGCCGAGCCCTGCTCGACGATCAAGCTGTCGGTTGCTCTGGCCGCGCTTGACGAGGGACTGATTACGCGCGACACACAGGTCAATATGGGCAATCACTACTCGCTCAACCTGACCAAGGCACTGGCGCTGTCGATCAATCCCTACTTCGAGACACTGGGTCGCATGATGGGCTTCGAGCGCGTGAAGCACTACGCCAATCAGTTTGGTCTGGGCGAACTGGCTGGATACAACATTCGCGGCGAGCAACTTGGCGTATATCCTGACACGGAGTTGCCAGCCGCGCGGGGTGGGGTGGGCCGGATGTGTTCGTTCGGCGAGAGCATCTCAATGACTCCGCTACAGTTAGGCGCACTAGTTTCGGCCATTGCCAATGGTGGTACGTTGTACTATCTGCAGCACCCGGAGTCGCCTGACGATGTTGCCAACTTCCAGCCCAAGGTGAAGAGGATTTTGGACATCGCGCCGCTGATCCCGGAGATGCGTGACGGCATGGAAGGTGCAGTTGACTACGGTACGGCACGCTCACTGCGCGCCAACTTCCGCGAGTTCCCGGTGCTAGGCAAGACGGGAACCTGTTCCAATAATGGCACACGTCTGGGCTGGTTTGCGTCCTACGCGGACACGCCGACCGGGCGTATCGTCACGGTGATCTTCCTCGAAGGGGGAAGGCCAACCTTTGGTCCCAAGGCAGCCGAGCTGACCGGTCAGCTCTACCGATCCCTGTGGGAGCGCAATTACTTTGACTCCAAGACTCCGCAGGTCGCCTCGTTCTATGGATACAATCACAGTAACCCATAACGCAGCTTGAACGTTAGTGCAATGATAGAGATGCAGTAGCTTCTTTATTTGCTGTTCTCAGGTTCAAAAGATATTTACTTGCCGGACGGATTACTGTAATGGTGATAAGGCGGATTTAAGCTCTTTGGTAGCTGTAGGCGAAGGGAAATAGAAGGCTGGAACGTCCCAAGTTAGAACATAATCAATAAGTTGTAGATCGAATGTTATCAAAATAGGGTCACATTCTGTTCTAATTGTATTTAGGAGATATTCATAATGAAGTCCGTTCGCAATATTCTTGCGGTACTGGCGGTTGTTGTTATTGCTACACAGGTCTCTTTTGCCGGAGATCCGTTTGTGCCAGAGGTTAATCCCGAGATGGGTTTGGCCGCGCTAGTGCTTCTTGGTGGTGCAATCGCGGTGATTCGCGGTCGGTCAAAGCGCTAGATTGCTGACTGTACTATAGTCGTGGCATTGGCGGTTGGT
>CAZPZL010000106.1:0-7928 GCA_964590925.1 uncultured Granulicella sp. | reverse complement strand
TCGCCAACGTGCGCGGCGAGATCATCCCCTACATCCGCCTGCGCGAGTACTTCGACATGCACTCCCAGCCGCCTGCCATCGAGCAGATCATGATCACGGAGACCGACGACGGTCGCTGCGGATTTGTCGTTGACGAGGTGCTGGGCGATCACCAGACCGTCATCAAGAATCTGGGCCGCTTCTATCGCCACATTCAGTTCATCTCCGGGGCCACGATTCTCGGCGACGGTTCACTGGCGCTGATCCTCGACCCCAACCGCATTGTTCAGGATGTGCTGAAGCAGGACACACATCGGCCTGTCTCGCAGATCTCGCAATCTGGAGACACGAAGACCAGAGGCTTGCAGTTGAGGTCGATCGTGGAATTACAACTCGGTCCTCCGCACAACGCGGAGGAAGCGGCGGCTTGAAAGGGATTTCGATTCAGTAATGGTCATTGAATTGGCACAAACCTGCAATAGAACCCAACACGAATTCAATTCAAAGGCGGAGATTCAGATGACGACGAAGTTAGCGAATAGCAATACTCAGCTGCACACGGCGGTTGAGAGCAAGCGGAGCGCAAACGTATCCGGCGAGCGCATCAACAGCAAGCGCAATCAGACGGATCAAGAGTTACTGCTGGTCTCGCAGGAGATCCTGCGACTGGTCGAGGCGTCGCGCGAGGGCCGCCTCAGCGAGCGCGGCAACGAGAGCCAGTTCGACGGCATCCACCGCGAGATGATTCAGGGCATCAACACCATGCTCGACGCCATACTTTTGCCCATCGGCGAGGGCAATCGCATCCTTGCACAGGTCTCATCCGGCAAGATCGACGAACTCATCACACAGACCTACAAAGGCGATCACGAGAAGATGAAGCTGGCCGTCAACAACGTCGCCGCTGTCATGCAGCTCTTTCAAAAGATGTTTGCCCGTCTCACACGGGCCTCGAAGGACGGACAACTCTCCGAGCGCGGTCACGCCAACGAGTTTCAGGGCGCCTATGCAGAAATTGCTACCAGTGTAAACGCCATGCTGGACGCTATCCTTCTGCCCATTGACGAAGGCAATCGCATTCTCGCACAGATCTCATCTGGCAAGATTGATGAACTCATCACACAGACCTACAAAGGCGATCACGAGAAAATGAAGCTGGCCGTCAATAACGTCGCCATTGTTACCCAAGGACTACAGAAGGAGATGGCGCGACTGACCGAGGCGTCACGCGAGGGACAACTCTCCGAGCGCGGCAAGCCGGAACAGTTTCAGGGTGCCTATGCCGAGATCGTCACCGGCGTCAACACTATGCTCGATGCAATCCTGCTGCCGATCGGCGAGGGCAATCGGATTCTTGCTCAGGTCTCTTCGGGCAAGATCGATGAACTCATCACACAGACCTACAAAGGCGATCACGAGAAGATGAAGCTAGCCATCAACAACGTCGCCACCGTTGTTCTCTCCATGCAGAAGGAGTTGGCACGGCTCACCACGGCAGCCAAGGCTGGCCAACTCACCGAACGCGGCAAAGCCGAACAGTTCCAGGGGGCGTACAGTGAGATCGTTCTCGGCGTCAATGCAATTCTAGACGCAGTTATCGCTCCACTCAACGTCGCCGCAGATTACGTTGATCACATCAGCAAGGGCGACATCCCCTCCAAAATCACCGACACATACAATGGGGACTTCAACATTCTCAAGAACAATCTCAACACATGCATCGACGCGGTCAATGCGCTGGTCGCAGACGCCGCGATGTTGTCGAAGGCTGCTGTTGATGGCAAGCTGGCAACCAGAGCCGACGCAAGCAAGCATCAGGGAGACTACCGCAAGATCGTACAGGGCGTGGACGACACCCTCGATGCCGTTATCGGGCCGCTCAACGTCGCTGCAGACTACGTCGACAAGATCAGTCACGGAGAGATCCCCGCCAAGATAACCACCCACTACAACGGCGACTTCAACACCATCAAGGTTAACCTGAACACTTGCATCGACGCGGTCAACGCACTGGTCGCAGACGCAGGAATGCTGGTCAAAGCTGCTGTTGATGGCAAGCTGGCAACCCGAGCCGACGCAAGCAAGCATCAGGGAGACTACCGCAAGATCGTACAGGGAGTAGACGATACCCTCGATGCCGTCATCGGGCCGCTCAACGTCGCCGCAGACTACGTCGACAAAATCAGTCACGGAGAGATTCCCGCCAAGATAACCGAACACTACAACGGTGACTTCAACACCATCAAGGTCAACCTGAACACTTGCATCGACGCGGTCAACGCACTGGTCGCCGACGCTGCAATGCTCTCCAAGGCTGCCGTCGAAGGCAAGCTGGCCACGCGTGCCGACGCGAGCAAACATCAGGGAGACTACCGCAAGATCGTACAGGGAGTAGACGATACCCTCGATGCCGTCATCGGGCCGCTCAACGTCGCCGCGCGTTACGTCGACATGATCAGCAAGGGCGACGTGCCAGAGCTGATCACCGACACCTACAACGGCGATTTCAACCTCATCAAGAACAACCTCAACACGCTGGTAACCGCGATGAACGACATTACGTCGGCAGCCGTCGAGATCGCAGGCGGCAACCTTACGGTCGAGATACACGAGCGTTCGCCAAAGGACAAGTTGATGCAGGCGCTTGCGTCGATGGTCAGCGGTCTGGTACAAACCGTCTCCGACATCCGCACCATCGCTGGCGAAGTGGCTACCGCGAGTCAATCTATCAGCACGGCTTCGGTTGAGGTCTCGAATGGAGCCAGCGTACAGGCGGCCAGCGCAGAGGAAGCCTCGTCCTCAATGGAGGAGATGAGTTCCAACATCAAGCAGAACGCCGACAATGCGCAACAGACCAACAAGATTGCGACCAAGTCAGCTCAGGATGCACGCGAGAGCGGCAAGTCAGTGCGAGAGGCTGTCGCCGCCATGAAGGAGATTGCAAGCAAGATCTCCATCATTGAGGAGATCGCGCGCCAAACCAATCTGCTCGCGCTAAACGCTGCGATCGAGGCTGCCCGCGCCGGAGAACACGGCAAGGGCTTCGCCGTGGTCGCCGCCGAGGTCCGCAAGCTGGCCGAACGCAGCCAGAAGGCTGCTGGCGAAATCAATCAGCTCTCTGGCACAACCGTGATCGTCTCCGAACGAGCCGGCGAGATGCTCGACAAACTCGTCCCCGACATCCAGCGCACCTCCGAACTGGTGCAGGAGATCACCGCCGCCAGCCAGGAGCAGGACGCCGGAGCCGAGCAAATTAACAAGGCTCTGCAGCAGCTCGAACACGTCATCCAGCAGAACGCATCGGCCTCCGAGGAGATGGCCTCGACCACCGAGGAACTCACCGCGCAGTCCGAGCAACTGGTCAGCGCTCTCGGCTTCTTCCAAACCGGAGACGAAGGCAACACACGTGGCAGGCAACCGTCCGCAGCAAAGAACTCCGCTCGGCAGCCGCACGTCATGCCCGCGTCTAAGCCTGTGAAATCGGTCGCGCACTCCGCGCCCGTCGAGATGAAGGCCACCGGAACAACCGGCTTCAACCTGCGCCTCAAAAAGAAGGACGACAGCCTGGACAAGGGCTTCGAGCGCTACTAACCCGACTCGGCGCGGGGCATTACAGCCTCGCGCCGAGCGCCTGAATCTGAGCCAGTATCAATATCGGAAAGAGGTTGACCCATGAGTACCGAGAGCACAGAGATCACCGAGACGCGACAATATCTCACCTTCAAGCTCGGCAATGAGATCTTCGCAACCGACGTCGCCAAGGTTCGAGAGGTCCTTGACTTCACCACAATCACCGAAATTCCTCGCACCCCGGCCTTCATGAGCGGAGTCATCAATCTGCGCGGCAGCGTTGTTCCAGTCGTCGACATGCGCCTTTGTCTGGAGATGTCGAAGACCGAGCGCACAACCAACACCTGCATCGTCGTTCTCGAAGTTTTGCTCGAAAACGAGTCAATTGTCATTGGCGCACTGGCCGATTCGGTCGAAGAGGTCATCGATCTCGATCCCGAGCAGATTCGTCCAGCGCCACGTATCGGCACCCAGATCCGCACCGACTTTATTAAGGGCATGGGCAAGCGAGATGAGCAGTTCATCATGATTCTGGACATCGACCGCGTCTTCTCCGCCGACGAGTTGAGCGTAGTTCGCTCGACCGATGCTGCTCGACCCGTCACCGAACTCGCCGCCTGAACCGCTTTTTTATCGAGAAAGGAATGTCCATCCCATGAGCACTCACGGGCAATCCATCTCAAACAAGGACCTGACCCGTCTGTGCAAGCTCGTCTATGCGCAGGCGGGCATCAATCTCGGTGCAGATAAGAAAACCATGATTGAGTTGCGCATACGCCATCGAATGCGCAGCCTCGATATCGATTCCTTCGCGGAATACTGCGACTATCTTTTTGGCCCGCGCGGTCAGGCCGACGAGATGGTCCCCTTCCTCGACGTAATCACCACCAACAAGACTGACTTCTTCCGCGAGCCGGGCCACTTTCAGTTCCTCACCCAAACCGCTCTGCCACAACTAGGCACGAACGCTGGCATCGAACGCTCCTTGCTGGTATGGTGCGCTGGCTGCTCCACCGGAGAAGAGGCGTACACGCTGGCCATTGTCCTCAGCGAGTACGCGCTCACTCATCCCGGTTTCCGCTTCAGAATTCTCGCCACCGACCTCTGCACCCGCGTGCTGGAGAAGGCCAATCTCGCCATCTACGACTCCGACGCCATTGCAACAATTGCTCCCGATCTGCGCCGCAAGTATTTCATCCGCAGCCGGGAGCGCGGCAACAATCAGGTCCGCGTCGTTCCACAACTGCGCGATCTGGTCGAGTTCCACCGCCTCAACTTCATGGAGCCAACGTACGACATCGGATCCGTCGCCGATGTCATCTTCTGCCGCAACGTCATCATCTACTTCGACCGCCCCACGCAAGAGCGAGTTCTGCAAAAGCTCTCCCGCTGTCTGGTCTCCAACGGACATCTGTTTCTTGGCCACTCGGAGACGCTGCACGGCCTCGATGTACCGCTCTCGCCCGTTGGACCCGCACTCTACAGGAAGTCCCATGGATAACGCATTCGGAATTGAATCCGAGGGAGAGCTGCCGCAGATCTACCTCCGCCCCGGCGAGATGGTTCTGGCACGCGAGCCTACAATCCTCATCACCATTCTCGGCTCCTGCGTTGCAGCCACCTTTTGGAGTTCCCGACTTCGTATTGGCGCGCTCTGCCACGCTATGCTCCCCCGCTCGCCCGCCGCTCACTCCTTCGACGCGGATAAAGAGGAGGTCGCCAATGCAAGACGCTACATCGACTTTTGCATCCGCGATCTGGCCCGCCTGTTCGATTCTCTTGGAGTCCCGCGGAAAGAGGTCGAGGTGAAGCTCTTTGGCGGAGCCGATGTAATGGATGTCAGCACGGACGATCTTCGTCCCACTGTAGGCCGGATGAACTGCGAGGTCGCAATCGAGACATTGCGCGAGGAACAATTCGAACTGGCGGCCTCCGATCTGGGCAAAACCTTTGGCCGCAAGATTCGTTTCAACACCGCGAGCGGCCACGTATTGCTCGCCCGTCTCAGCTGAAGATGTACTCTGGAGTGAAGCATGAGCCGTTGCAAGTCGAAAGTCGAGAGCCGTCGGGAGCACCACGGATGAGCGCTCGCGCCATACGCGTCCTCATTGTCGACGACTCGGCGCTGGTCCGCCAGACGCTCTCTGACGTACTCTCCTCCGACCCGGAGATCAAGGTCATCGGCACCGCTGGCGACCCGTTTATCGCCGCCGATCGCATCCGCGAGCAGCTCCCCGATGTCATCACCCTCGACATCGAAATGCCACGCATGGACGGTCTAACCTTCTTGCGTCAGATAATGGAGCAGCACCCCATCCCGGTCGTCATCTGCTCCAGCCTGGCCGCCGAAGGCGCGCAAAGTGCCATGAAGGCGATGGAGCTAGGCGCGGTTGACATCATCACCAAGCCCAAGCTAGGCACTCGCCAGTTTCTCGAAGACTCGCAGACCACCATCTGCCACGTTGTCAAAGCCGCCGCCAGTGCGCGTCTCTGCTCGCTCCGCCCCATCAGCGCAGTGCAACGCAAACTGACCGCCGACGTAATTCTCTCGGCCGCAAACAGCAATGCCATGATCGAAACCACCGAGAAGGTTGTCGTCATCGGCTCATCGACTGGCGGCACCGAGGCCCTCAAAGCTCTCCTCGAACAGCTCCCCGCAGACACACCCGGCATCGTCATCGTGCAGCACATGCCGGAACTATTCACCAAGGCATTTGCCAACCGTCTCGACGGCCTCTGTGCCATAACAGTGAAAGAGGCCGAGTCGAACGACACAGTCATTCGTGGCCGCGCGCTCATCGCTCCCGGCAACCATCACCTGCTGCTCAAACGCAGTGGAGCGCGCTACTTCGTCGAGATTAAGGAAGGCCCGCTAGTCTGCCGCCACCGCCCGTCGGTCGACGTCCTCTTCCGCTCCGCCGCGCGCTATGCTGGACCGAACGCCGTCGGCGTCATCCTGACTGGCATGGGCGACGACGGTTCACGCGGAATGCTCGAAATGAAGCAGGCTGGAGCGAAAAACATTGCGCAGGACGAGGCCACCTGCGTCGTCTTCGGAATGCCCAAGGAGGCCATCAAGCTCGGCGCGGTAGACAAAATTCTCCCGCTGGAAAACATTCCCGCAGCTATCCTGGCCGCCACCCGCTAGCGCCACGCATCAAAATCTGCAAGAGACGAAAATCTTTACGTTGTCATCCGGAGCGTAGTGAAGAATTCCGACGCTCTGCGCCCGACCAAAACCGTCTGAACCTTTATCCCAACAAACTGTAGCTTTTGATTTTGCCTCGATCAAACAGCACGACTATTCGAAGACCGGAGTGAGGATGCGAACGAGTTGGTCGGGTTCGGCGAGGAATGCGTCGTGGCCGTGGTTGGAGGCCATCTCGCGGTAGTCGCAGCGGGCACCGGCGGCGCGGATGATCGCGGCCAGTGAGCGCACGTCTTCAGGCGGAAAGAGCCAGTCGGTCGAGATGCCCACCAATGTGAGGTGCGCGGTGATGCGCGAGTAGGCAACGTAGGGCGACTCATGCGCTCGCACCGGATCGAAGATGTCCATCGTGCGCGTCAGCGAGAGGTAGGAGTTGGCGTCGAAGCGCGGGATAAAGCTCTTGCCCTGATAGTCGAGGTAGCCAGCGACGTCGAATCGTCCGTTCTGTCCCGCAGTGGTCGATAGATATGGGTTCTCGTCGCCGTAGCGGTTGGGCTTGCGGGCGAAGCGTTCTTCTAGAAGTGGCACAGACTTGTAGCTGACCATACCCAGGGCGCGGGCCAGCGCGAGGCCACCCGTAGGGCCTTTGCCTTGCTCGTAGTCACCACCGTTCCATGCCGGGTCTAACATGATGGCCTTGCGCTGTAGGTGGTTCAGACCCAGGCCCATCGCACCGAGAGGAGCTACGCCGATACTGATGGCACGGGCGACGCGCTCCGGGAAGAGGATCGCCCACTCCAGCACCTGCATTCCCCCGATAGAGGCACCAATGGCGAGCTTGAGGCGGTCGATGCCAAGGTAGTCGATGAGCTTGACCTGTGCGTTGACAATGTCGCGGATACTGATGAGCGGGAAGGTGGGACCGTATGGCTTGCCCGTGGCGGGATCGATGGAGCCAGGGCCGGTGGAACCGTAACAGGAGCCGAATACGTTGATGCCGATGACGCAGTCGCGTTCAAGATTGAGCAGGCCCAGATCGCCGGGAAGAAAGAGCTGCGGCCACCACGAGCCGACCTGCGCAGATCCAGATAAGGCATGACAGACCAACACTGCATTGTCCCGCGCCGCATTCAGCTCGCCGTAGATGGCGTAGTGCAGCGTTGGGTTGACGAGAATCTCGCCGCTCTCGAGGGAGAGAACTTCGTCGATGACGAAGTCTCCCTCGAAGGCG